>JARFQZ010000306.1 GCA_029287515.1 Lysobacterales bacterium | reverse complement strand
CATGTCCGCAGCGCCGAGCTGTTGATCAGCGCCATCGGCAAGCAGGGGATCGTGAATTCGGACTGGATCAGGCGCGGGGCGATCGTGGTCGATGTGGGTATCAACCGCTTGCCTGACGGCAGAATCGTAGGAGACATCGATTTTGACCGGGCTGCCGAACGGGCAGGGTGGATCAGCCCGGTTCCGGGCGGTGTCGGACCGATGACCCGTGCGACCCTGATGCTCAATACCGCGGAGGCCGCGGGCCTGGAAGTCAAAATGCCATACAAGGCCCAGCCTATCGGCTGATCACGGTTTTTCCAGGATGGCTGCGACGCCCATGCCTCCGGCCGTGCACACTGAAATCAGGCCGCGGCCCGAACCCGCATTTGAAATAATCTGTGCCAGGTTACCCAGTATTCTGGCGCCGGTTGCTGCAAAGGGATGCCCGACTGCCAGGCTACTGCCATGGATGTTCATTTTTTCCCGGTCTATGGAGCCAAGCGGCGCCTCCAGGCCCAGCCGGTCGCGGCAGTATTCCTCTGATTCCCAGGCCGCCAGGGTACACAGGACCTGGGCCGCAAACGCCTCGTGAATTTCGTAGTAATCGAAATCCTGCAGGGACAGTCCCGTTTTCTGCAACATTTCAGAAACGGCAACCGTCGGCGCCATCAGAAGGCCCTCGTCGTTGACGAAATCAACCGCAGAAGTGCGACTGGCTGTCAGCCAGGCCTGCACCGGGAGATCATTCGCTTCAGCCCATTCCTCCGAGGCCAGCAGCACGGCGGCAGCGCCGTCAGTGAGAGGTGTGCTGTTGGCGGCTGTCAGTGTCGCGTCAGCCGATTTAGAGAAAACCGTGCGCAGCTGCCCCAGTTTTTCCAGGCTGCTGTCGGCGCGGATGTTGTTGTCACGGGTGACACCGCCCCAGGGGATCACCAGGTCGTCGAACAGGCCATCGTCATAAGCGCTGGCCGCCTTCTGGTGGCTTTCCCAGGCCAGCCTGTCCTGCTCCTCACGCGGGATTTTCCATTCACGGGCCATCCTCTCGCAGTGCTGGCCCATCGACATACCGGTTCGGGGTTCGCCATTGGCCGGCAGCACGGGTTTCAGTTCTGATGGGCTGAACCCCTTGAACGCCTGCGCGCGCTGCTTCCCGGTTCGTGCCGCACCGGCTTTAACCAGGCGCTGCGAGAATTTGCGTCCGAAAGTGATGGGTGGATCGGACGTGGTATCCGTTCCCGCGGCAATTCCGCATTCGATCTGCCCGCAGGCGATCTTGGCCCCGATCATCATGGCTGACTGCAGGCTGGTGCCACAGGCCTGCTGCAGGGTAATGCCCGGAGTCAGTGGGGAAAGCGTTGTCGACAACAGCGCTTCGCGTGCCAGGTTCCAGTCCTTCGAGTGAGTGGTCACCGCGCCGGCCACCACTTCGTCCAGTTGCTTTCCTTCCAGCCCGAAGCGGTCCACTACGCCCTGGATTGAAGCCGACAGCATGTCCATGTTGGTTTTGTTGGCATAGATGGAGTTGGAACGGCAGAAAGGGATGCGGCTGCCGCCTATGACTGCGATCCTGCGTAGCTGATTACTCATTATCCTGCACCTCCTGGGCCTGCGAACCGTGCTCGAGGTAATAAAGAGGACCTCCCCTGAACGGGGCAAATCCGGTGCCAAATATCATGCCGGCATCGACGGCATCCAGGTTCTCGACGATACCGTCCGACAGGCAGGCACGGCATTCATCGAAATAGGGCTGCATCAATTCTTCACTGAGTGACTCCAGGTTGATGCCTTCCGCTGCGCTGCTGTCTTTCTCGGCACGGCCTTTCTTCCACTTGTAAAAACCTTCTCCGCTCTTCTTGCCCAATTTGCCCTGGTCCACGTAGGATTTGAGGACTTCGGCATCGTCGGCCGCTTCTTCGCCCCCAAGTGTGCTCATCACACCCAGGCCGACATCCAGGCCTACCGTGTCGGCCAGCTCAACCGGCCCCATTGGCATGCCGAACTGTTCCGCCGCGCGGTCAATGGCTTCCTTGGCAATGCCGCGCTCCCGGTGAATCTGGAACGCCTTGAGCATGTATTTCGCCAGTACCCTGTTGACCAGGAATCCCGGGCTGCTGACCACGGGCAGCGGAAAACGGTTGATCTGGTTGCAGAACGCAGAACCCCGCTGGATTTCCTCCGCCTGCGTGATTTCGTCGTAAACAACCTCCACCAGGGGCATTTTCGCCACCGGGTTGAAGAAGTGAAGCCCGATCAGGCGCTCCGGGTTTTCAAGCACGGCTGCGATGTCTTTCAGGGGAATTGCCGAAGTATTGGTCGCCAGGATGGAACCGGGCTTAACCCTGGCTTCCAGCGACTTGAACAGTTCCTGCTTGGCTTCCAGGTTCTCAAAAATGGCCTCGATTATGACGTCCGCCCTGGCGGCTCCGGTACCTTCAACGTCCGCGATCAGGCGGCTCCGGGCTCCGGCGATCCGGTCCGCTGTTTTAAGCCGTCGTGTGAACAGCTTTCCGGCCCGCTTGAGTGCCGGCTCGATGTACTTCATTTCCCGGTCCTGCAGAGTGACCTCCAGCCCCTGCAACACGCACCAGGCTGCGATATCACCGCCCATGACACCTGCACCGATGACATGAACCCTGCGTGCCCTGAAGCCCGAACTCTTGCCGTGGGCTTTCAGGCTTTCCATCAACCAGAATACGCGCCGGAGGCCGGTTGATGTGTCGCCGTTGATCAGCCGTGCGATACGAACCGCTTCCTCGTCCAGCATCTTGCGGGGATCGTTGCCATTACTTTCCCAGGCATCTATCAGTTCAAACGGGGCGGGGTAGTGCGCAGGATTTGCCCTGGCTGCTGTTTTTTTGCGCATCTGTCCGGCAAGAAATTTCCGTGCGGGCCCTGCATTGCTCAATTTCGCAAACAGGCCCGGTCCACGACTCTTTTTGCCGGCGAGCACTGCGCGCCGGGCTGCCCAGCGCAATCCGCCATGCGGGCCGACCAGTTGGTCGACCAGGCCCAGTCCTTTTGCCTGGGGCGCCCGCAACATGCGGGCGGTGAGCATGATCTGCATGGCCTGGAAGCCGCCGATCAGCCGGGTCGTTCTCGCGCTGCCGCCAAAACCCGGGTAGATACCCAGTTTGACTTCGGGAAAGCCCAGCCGGGTCTGTTCGGTATTGGCGGCAATCCGGTAATCGAAGCAAAGCGAGAGTTCCAGGCCGCCGCCAAGACAGTAACCTTCAATGATGACGGCCGTGGGAAAAGGCAGCGCCTCTATTCGGTCAAATACTTCGTGAACTTCCCGGATAAACCCTTCCGCTTCCGCCACGCTGCTGACCTGGTCGAATTCGCGTACATCCGCCCCGACAATGAAGGAGTTACGTTTGCCTGACTGGAGCACCAGGCCTTTTGGTTTTTTGGTCTCCAGTTCTGTAACGATCTCGCGCAGTTCGAGCATGACTGCCCGTGAGAGGCTGTTGCTGGTTTCGCCGGCGCGGTCAATTGTCAACCAGCAGACGCCGTCGAGGTCGAAGTCTATTTGCCAGTTGATGTAATCGGGCTTACTCATTGCAGGGCTCCGTACGGTGAAGTATGGTGACCCGTAATTATGACATATTAACGGCCATTAAGGCAGGTCGAATCCTGCACCCCTGAGCCCCTGGGAAACCGCGATCAGCGGTAACCCGACGATAGCGGTAGGGTCCGGTGAAACCATGCTGTCAAGCAAGCTGATGCCCAATGCCTCGGATTTGAAACTGCCCGCACAGTCAAGTGGGTTGTCGGCCTGCACGTAGCGATGGATTTCCTCTTCCTGGAGCACCCTGAACTGCACCTTGGTGATGACTGTTCGTTCGAACAGGTAGCCTGAACCGGAACACATGACGGCAACTGCCGTTTGGAATTCAACCGTTCGACCACTGAAACTGCCTAGCTGCAGGATTGCGTTCTCCGGTGTCCCGGGCTTTCCGAGCACCGTTCCGTCACATACGGCCAGCTGGTCCGAACCGATGACCAGGGCGTCCGGAAATTGATCCGCCACGGCACGCCCCTTTTCCCGTGCCAGCCGGGCCACCAGGTCTGCCGGTTCCTCTCCCGGACGCCGGATTTCATTCACGTTCGGGGCAAACGTGTCAAAGGGAAACCGCAGTTGCCCGAGCAGTAATTTCCGGTAAGGACTGGAAGAAGCCAGAATTATTTTTGTTTGATGTGACTGAGGGGACATGTTTGTAGTAAAATGATCCGTTTATGCAGGGCGGCACGAATTATTCAGCCGCCAGATGGAATTGTGAAGCTATGTCCCGTGAATTTCCAGATTTTATCGATCCCTGGAAGGCGGCGGATGGGCGGCGCAGATTTCAGGGTACGATGCCTCTGAAGAGGTTAAAAAGGCTTGAGCCCATGCTGGCTCCAGCTGAAGAAGGGCAGCAAGCGGATTCGCTCGCACGGAAAGACGCCGCTTTTTCGGCGAGTTTCGGCTATGACGAGCAGGGCCTGGTGACGATTGAGATTGATGTCGAGGCCAGCTTGCCACTGATTTGCCAGCGGAGCCTCGCTCCGTACCAGGAGAAAATTGAACGCAACAGTCTGCTGGTTGTGATTGAACAGGTGTCCGATCAGGACCAGGTGCCGGAAAGTTACGATCCGGTGCTCGTGGAAAACCGGCGATTGGCGCTCCAGGACATTGTGGAAGAGGAATTGTTGCTGGCCATACCGCAGGTGCCGAGAAACCCTGAGTTGGCGGAAATTGAATTATCGACGGACGGCGAAGTCAGAACGCCGCCCGTTACCGAAAACGAGCAAACTCACAGGCCTTTCGCCGGACTGGCGGGCCTGTTGAAGGCTGATATTGAGGATTGAGCCGGGAAACGGATCAATCATGGTTTTGAAATTGTTTATTGATTTGACTTGGGAGAAATAGTCATGGCTGTTCAAAAAAATCGTAAGACCCCGTCCAGGCGGGGCATGCGCAGGTCGCACGATTCGCTTAAGGCTCCAACGCTTTCAGTGGATTCCACGACCGGCGAAACACATCTCCGGCACCACATGACGCCGGAAGGCTACTACAAGGGCAAAAAGGTCATTGAAACTCCAGTCGTGGAATTCGACGAAGAGTAAATACCTGCTCTGTTGAGTGAGTAACATCGAAAAGACGGTACTGGCCCTGGACGCACATGGTGGCGACCAGGGCCTTGCTGTATCTGTGCCAGCCGCGCTGGCGGCCCTCAAGGCGGAGCCCGGTCTCGAAATATGCCTGGTTGGAAAGGAAGGAGAACTTGAAAAAGCTTTGAGCAGCTCCGGTTCCATGCACCAGGACCGGTTGCATATCCATCATGCAGCAACAGAGCTTGCCATGGACGCAAAGCCTGCCGATGTCCTTCGCAGGGGCAGGGAAAGCAGCATGTGGAAGGCATTCGAACGGGTTGCCTCGGGGCGGGCATCCGCGTGTGTCAGCTGCGGCAATACATCGGCGATGATGGTCACCGGCGTGAAATTGCTGGGCACCTTGCCCGGCATCCAACGTCCGGCGCTGATGGCTTACGCACCCAGCCTCGGTGGTCAAACCGGTCTGCTTGACCTGGGCGCCAACCTGGAAGTCCGCGCCGAACAGCTCGTCCAGTTTGCCGTCATGGGTTCGGTCACGGCCCGGCAAGCCGATGGGCTGACAAGCCCAAGGGTGGGATTGCTCAATGTCGGACATGAAGACAGCAAGGGGCATGCAATCGTGCGGGAGGCCCAGGCCATGCTCCAGGACCTGCCGCTGAATTACACCGGGTTTATCGAAGGTCATGATATTTTCGCCGGCACCGTGGACATAGCGGTATGTGATGGTTTTACCGGCAATCTCGTGCTGAAGTCCGCGGAGGGCCTGGCCCGAATGTTCCTCACCGAAGTCCGTGGCGCACTGGAATCGAATCTGCTGAGCCGGATGGGTGGCTGGCTGGCGGCGCCTGCACTCAGAAGAATGGTAGCGCGATTCGATCCCGCCGCGCATAATGGTGCCCCTTTACTGGGGTTGAACGGCGTGGCCGTGAAAAGCCACGGCGGTGCCGACGTCCCCGGTTTGACCCGGGCAATCCTGGAAGCGGGCCGTGAAGCACAAAGACAAGTGCCTCGCCGGATTGAGGCCTCGATACACGAGTATCAATTGGAGACGACATGAACTACTCAAGAATAATCGGGACAGGGAGTTGCTTACCCGAAAAAATTGTCACCAATCATGACCTCGAAAAAATCATGGATACCACCGACCAGTGGATCAGGGAGCGTACTGGTATCCGTGAACGCAGAATAACCGAAGACGATGAAACAACCGGGATGCTGGCTGAAAAGGCTTGCCGCAGGGCGCTGGAAGCGGCGGATGTGGATCCCGCTGAAATCGACCTTTTCGTGATGGGGACGACCACCCCCGACCTGGTCTTCCCGAGTACCGCCTGCCTTATACAGAAAAAGCTCGGCTTGCCTGACTGTGGCGCCATGGACGTGAATGCTGCTTGCTCCGGGTTCATGTATGCGCTCAGCGTTGCGGACAAATTCGTGCGCACCGGAGATGCTCAAAAGGTATTGGTATGCGGCGCTGAGACGCTCTCGAAAATCACCAACTGGGAAAAGCGGGATACCGCGGTCCTGTTTGCGGACGGCGCTGGAGCGGTTGTGCTGGAGGCGTCGGAAGAGCCCGGTGTGCTGTCAACACACATTCATGCCAACGGCGACTACGCGGATTTGCTGACATCCAATGCCGGTGTTTCCCGGGGTTGGGAAGCCGCGAAAGAAAATGGCGGCAGACCTGAAGTCGAGATGCGCGGTAACGAGGTGTTCAAGGTGGCGGTGAGGACCCTCGGGCGAATCGTCGAGGAAACACTGGGCGCCAATGACCTGCGCAAAAGCGACCTGGACTGGCTGATCCCCCACCAGGCCAACCTCCGGATTATTACCGCGATGGCCAGGAAGCTGGAAATGGACATGGACAACGTGGTCGTTACGGTGGACCGGCATGGCAACACATCGGCTGCGTCGGTGCCACTGGCGCTGGATGAAGCCGTAAGGGACGGCAGGATCAAGCAGGGAGACCTCCTTCTGCTTGAGGCATTTGGCGGTGGGTTTACCTGGGGTTCAGCGTTGATCAGGTACTGATGATATTTGGAGTTGTAAATGAAGCTTGATTTGAGCGGGCAGGTCGCCATCGTTACCGGGGCAAGCCGGGGGATCGGCGCTGAAATTGCGGATACGCTGGCACGGGCAGGCGCAAAGGTTGCAGGAACAGCAACCACGCAGGACGGAGCGGATGTTATCGGGCGCCGTCTGGCCTCGATAACGGAACACTGCAGGGGGGAGGTGCTCGACGTAAACGACCCCGGTGGCGCCTCAGCGCTTGTCGGCAGCGTCAACAGAGAACTGGGTCCGCCCACGATACTGGTCAACAATGCCGGTATCACCAGGGACCAGATCCTGATGCGGATGAAGGAAGAAGAGTGGGACGCTGTCCTGGAGACCAACCTGCGTTCGGTTTTCCGTCTGTCCAAAGCCTGTTTGCGCGGTATGATGAAAGCGCGCACCGGGCGCATCATCAGTATCGCATCGGTGGTCGGGTCCATGGGTAATGCGGGGCAAAGCAATTATGCCGCGGCAAAGGCCGGTATGATGGGCTTCTCGCGATCGCTTGCCCGCGAAATTGGTTCGAGAAACATCACGGTAAACGTCGTAGCCCCCGGCTTCATCGATACCGATATGACCCGCGCACTGGATGACGGGCAAAAAGAGGCTCTCCTTAAGGATATACCGCTAAAGAGGCTGGGCGAGCCGGAAGACATCGCAGCCACCGTGTTGTTCCTTGCATCAGAGCAGGGCGGCTACATCACGGGGCAAACTTTTCATGTCAATGGTGGCATGTACATGATTTAGACTGGCATCACAGCCGCAGATTAACTAAAATTGCCAGACTGAATCCCCCCAAAGAGGAATGTATCTCAATGAGCAGTATTGAAGATCGCGTCAAAAAGATTGTTATAGAACAGCTTGGTGTCAAGGACGATGAGGTAACCCCCAGTGCCTCATTCGTGGATGATCTTGGCGCAGACTCCCTGGATACCGTCGAGCTCGTCATGGCGCTCGAGGAAGAATTCGAATGCGAAATTCCGGACGAAGAAGCCGAAAAAATAACCAGCGTTCAGCAGGCTATTGACTACGTTCAAGCCCATATCTGAACTTTCGCATCACGCAACGTTTCAGGGCGGCCGGCTTTTTGCCGGCCGTTGTCAATTTGAAGCCCCGTTCTTCACGAGGAAGAAAAAGTGTCAGCACGTCGAGTTGTTGTTACAGGCCTTGGCCTGATCGCTCCGGTCGGTAACTCCGTCGCTTCCGCCTGGGAAGCGGTATGCAACGGAAAGAGCGGCATCGGCCCGGTGACGGATTTCGATGCTTCACAGCTCGGGACCAGGATAGCGGGCGAAATTCGTGGATTTGAAGTCACGGACTACCTTTCGGGTAAGGAAGCCAGGCGCTACGACACCTTCGTGCATTACGGCCTTGCCGCGTCGCATGACGCCCTGTCTGACGCGGGCCTCGAAGTGCAGGACGAAAAGCTCGACCTCGACCGCGTGGGTTGCGCGATAGGCTCCGGTATCGGTGGTATTTCGGCGATAGAAAAAAACATGTTGATTTACCAGGACAAGGGGCCCCGGCGAATCTCCCCGTTTTACATCCCCGGCGCCATTGTCAACATGATCAGTGGAATTCTTTCCATTCAGTACGGCTTCAAGGGACCCAACCTGGCCGTTGTATCAGCCTGTACAACGGCGACCCATAACATCGGCCTGGCAGCCCGGATGATCGAACACGGCGACGCCGATGTCATGATAGCCGGCGGAGCCGAATACGCGACGACGCCGACCTCCATGGCGGGATTCATTACCGCCAAGGCCATGTCTACGCGCAACGACGATCCCGAAGCCGCCAGCCGGCCCTGGGATCGCGACCGGGACGGATTTGTATTGGCCAACGGGGCGGGCGTCATGGTCATTGAAGAGTTGGAACATGCGCGTGCCAGGGGCGCCAATATTATCGCGGAACTGGTCGGGTTTGGCATGAGTGGTGATGCCCACCACATGACCGCACCACCGGAAGACGGCGAGGGCGCCGCACGCTGCATGAGAATCGCCCTGGCGGATGCCGCAGTCAGTCCTGTAGATGTGGACTACATCAATGCCCACGGCACATCGACCCCGCTGGGCGACCGGGCAGAATCCGATGCTGTCAAAGCGGTTTTCGGTGACCACGCCTACAAGCTCAAGGTCAGTTCAACCAAATCGATGACCGGGCACATGCTGGGCGCTGCCGGCGGTGCCGAAGCGGTGTTCTCCGTGTTGTCCATAAGGGACGGTGTGCTTCCCCCGACCATCAACCTGGATCATCCGGGCGAAGGATGTGATCTGGATTATGTCCCGAACGAAGCAAGGGAGGAACCGGTTGATATCGTTTTATCCAATTCTTTCGGTTTTGGCGGGACCAACGGGACACTGGTCTTCAAAAGCCTCAGGAACTGAATGCAGGGATTGAGTCCGAGTCTGCCGGAATCCAGGAGAGCAACATGTATGAATGCCTGGTAGATGGTGAAATTTCCGGCAGGATCTCCACCGCCGACCGTGGGCTGCAGTATGGAGACGGCCTGTTCGAGACCATCATGGTGACCGGCGGGCAGCCCCGATTCTGGCAGAGCCACATGGATCGCCTGGCCGCGGGGTGTGAAAGACTCGGAATCGCGGCTGTCCCACAACCGATTCTGCTTCGGGAACTGAAAACCGTCTCCGCCGGGCAGTCGAGATGCATCGTTAAAATCATCATTACTCGTGGTTCATCGGAAAGAGACTATTCGCCATCGGGGTTGACGCAGAGCAACCGGGTCGTGAGTTCGCATCCGTGGCCCGAGGCCGAACGCGATCCGGGTGTTTTCGGTATTCGCGCGCGAGTCTGTGAATTACGGCTGGGGATACAACCGGCGCTGGCCGGTATAAGGCACCTGAACCGGCTTGAGCAGGTCATGGCCCGGGCTGAATGGGACGATCCGCTCGTGCACGAAGGGATCCTGCTCGACAGGGAAGACCATGTCATCTGTGGCGTTTCCAGCAACATTTTTCTCGTTTACGCCGGGCGGCTGCTGACCCCGAGGCTCGATCGCTGCGGTATTCGAGGGGTCATGCGTGCAGCCATACTGGGCGCTTTCCGCGAGCGCTGCGAACAGCGCCGCCTGTTGCTGGACATGCTGCCCGAAGCAGAAGAGGTATTTGTCTGCAGTTCTGAAAACGGTATATTGCCGGTCATCCGCATTGATCACTGGGAATACGAGATAGGGCCGGTCACCCGTGAAGTCAGGCAATGGTTGGAAGAGCAGTGAGAAGATGAGAACGGTCGGCCTGCTCCTGGTTGTTATTACCCTGGTCCTGGGTGTCGCTGCGGGATACGTTTGGATGCAGTACAGGACTTTTCTGGACACCCCTCTCGATATTCCGGCCGGCGGCCAGGTATTTGAACTTGACTCCGGAGCAAGCGGGGCGGCAATCGTCCATCAACTGGCGGATATGGGCCTGACACGGCCGGGCTGGGAATGGCGTTTACTGATGCGGCTGGAACCCCACCTTTACCAGGCCGGCGAGTATCAGCTGGAGCGTGGTTGGGGCCCTCAAAGAGTTTTGAACAAGCTGTCCAGCGGCGCGGTGCTCCAGTATCGTTTCACGTTGGTTGAAGGCTGGACTTATAAGCAATTGCTGGCTGCGCTCGCAGAGGAAGATATCCTGGAGCAGGAATTGAAATCAGACCCGGACGGAGATGGTTCGATACTGGGTGAAACTCCTGGTTCGAACTATCCCGAGGGCTGGTTCTTACCCGAAACCTACCAGTTCACCCGGGGCGATTCCGACCGGGACATCCTGGTCAGGGCACACAAGGCCATGCAACAGGCTTTGGCTGACGCATGGGAGAGCAGGGAGCTGGGATTGCCGCTCGAGACCCCTTACGAGTTGCTGATTCTTGCGTCGATCATAGAGAAGGAGACTTCACTCGATGAAGAGCGTGCCCAGATAGCCGGGGTTTTCATCCGCCGCCTGAACAAGCGGATGCGCCTGCAGACGGACCCCACGGTTATTTATGGCATGGGAGACTCGTTCGACGGGGATATCCGGCGCCGTGATCTGAAGGCGGACACGCCCTACAATACGTATACCCGCCATGGCTTGCCCCCCACGCCTATCGCCATGCCGGGGCGAGCCTCACTGGTGGCGGCAGCAAGTCTGGCAGCAGGTGACACCCTGTATTTCGTGGCGAACGGCAAGGGCGGGCATACTTTTTCAGTGACGCTCGAGGAGCACCAGGCAGCGGTGAACAAACTGACAGGTAAGGAATGATGAGGGGAAAATTCATAACCATGGAAGGAGGTGAAGGCGCCGGCAAATCCACGATGATGGGCCGTGTCGCCGAATGGCTGAAAACAGCGGGATACGAGGTTGTCACCACCCGTGAACCGGGCGGCACGGTTCTGGCTGAGAAGCTTCGGAATGTCCTGCTTGACCGGGAAAACAATGCACTGTCGGGACAGGCCGAATTGCTGTTGTTGTTCGCCGCCCGGTCGCAACACCTGGCAGAATTGATCCGCCCGGAGCTGGCCCGGGGTCATTGCGTTCTTTGTGACCGGTTCACGGACGCAACATGGGCATACCAGGGGGGTGGCAGAGGTCTTCCCCTTGACGACATCGAAACGCTTGAAATCCTCGTTCACGGAGATCTCCAGCCGGACCTTACGTTGTTGCTGGACTTGCCGGTGGAACAGGGGCTGAAAAGGGCCGGAAAACGAAGCGAGGCTGATCGCTTTGAAATGGAATCACACCCATTCTTTGATCGCGTGCGGGCTGCCTACCTGGAACGGGCAGGCGCCTCCCCGGAACGTTTCGCGGTGATCGACGCCTCCGGGGATGTCGAGTCTGTCTGGGCACAAATTCACGACGTGCTCGAAGAAAGGCTTGAACCGTGAATTTTCCCTGGCTTGAAGCCGTTGAATCGGAATTCCGGGTCCGCTTCGAGCAGGGCAGGTTGCCGCATGCACTGCTTTTGTCGGGTCCCAGGGGCACAGGCAAAACCTTGCTCGCTGAATCGTTTACTGCAGGCATCCTTTGCCTTGAAGGCGGCTATCCTGCCTGCGGGCACTGTCGTTCGTGCCAGTTGCTGGACACCGGGGCTCATCCCGATCGCCAGCTGATTACCTTTGAAGAGCACCCGAGGACAGGTGAACTGCGCAAAGAAATAGTCGTCGACCAGGTCCGGCGCCTGATCGCATCGCTGAACCTCACCAACACCATCAGTCATCGCAAGGCTGCATTGATCCATCCTGCTGAAGCGATGAACAAAAATTCGGCCAACGCCTTGCTGAAAACGCTGGAAGAGCCACCCGGCGATACGATTCTGGTGCTGGTTTCTCACGATGTAGCACGCTTGCCGGCTACCATTCGCAGCCGCTGCCAGAACCTGTATATCCGGCCTCCCGGCCCCTCGACGGTTCTTGACTGGTTAGGCTCCGAACATGGCTTCGACCCCGCTGAGTCCAAAGCGGCAATGCAGGCGGCCGCCGGCAGCCCCCTGGTCGCCCGGGATCTGATCAATAATGGCACCACGGATCAATACCGTCTGCTCCTTGACACGCTGGACGACCTGGGTTCCGGCAGAATGAGTTCCGGTGCGGCGATGGCTGCATTGGGTGACATCGAGCCTGATTCACTCTGGTCGTGGATTTCACTGTTCACGGCAGACAGAATCAAGGCTGGTGGTCAGCCGCATGAGACGGCTCTCCAGCTGTCAATTCTGCAGTCTGCCGCGGACAAAAACCGGAAGCTGATGGCCACGCCGGTTCGCAAGGACTTTCTTCTGCAGGATTGGCTGATACAATGGGCCCGACTCAGAGCTTAGGAAGGAACCAATGGCGCAGCAAGGAATACTCTCACTTTCGATCAAGGACAGGCAGGCGCTTTACAAGTCTTACATGCCATTTGTCAGCGGTGGCGGGCTGTTCGTGCCGAGCACCAAGAAGTTCAATCTCGGCGACGAAGTATTCCTGTTGCTGACCGTCATGGAATTTGAAGAGCGTTTACCCATCCCCGGAAAAGTCATCTGGATCACCCCGCAGGGTGCAGCGGGAAACCGTAAAGCGGGCATTGGCGTCCAATTTGCCGACACCCAGGACGGGGCGCATGCGCGCACGGTCATTGAGTCACACCTTGCCACCCAGCTCAAAAGCAACAAGTCCACCCACACGATGTAGCGTTCAGGGCAGAGCCCTGACAATGATCTCCAGAAATTGACCCAGTTGTGTTTCGTCCTGGTAGAAATGGGGTGACACACGGATTGCCTGGCCGCGGATAACCGTGCTTGCACCGGCTTCGGTTAACTGGTGATGAAGTGAATCAAGGGGAATGGAGTCAATCGCGAAACTGACGATGCCCGACTGCCGCCGAGCTGATTCACGGCTGGCGATTCGGGCGCCCGGGATATCAGCCAGTTGCTCCATCAGGAACCGTGTATTGGCCAGCACACGATGACCCACATCTTCCATCCCGAAACGGAGCAGGAGTTGGACCGAAGCGTGCAGGGCGGCCTGGCCGATGGTATTCGGGCTTCCCGCCTCAAACCTTTTGGCGCTGCTCGCCGGCGTCCATTGGCTTCGTTCAAAATCAAACGGACGTTCGAACATGTGCCAGCCCTGCTGCAGTAACTGAAGTTGCGGTCGCGCCGATTCGCTGCAAAAGAAAACCGCGATGCCTTCCGGGGCCAGCAGCCACTTGTGGGCATCCGCAGCCAGGAAATCAATGTGACAACCTTGCACATCCATCGGCAGCGCGCCCAGTTGCTGAATGGCATCGACAAAAAACAGAACGCCCCGACGGCGGCAGGCCTCCCCGAGCACCTCTAAATCCAGCCTGAAGCCGTCTTGCCACTGAACGGCGCTGACGGACAAAAGACGGGTATCGGCGTCGATGGCATCGAGCAGTGCCTGTTCCGCGTTGGCCGCCGACCGGATGTCGACTTCGCGGATCTCCACACCTTTGTCCGCCTGTGCCAGCCAGGGCAAACGGTTGGAGGGAAATTCATCCGCGGGAAGCACGATGTTATCGCCCGGCTGCCAATCCAACCCGAAAGCAACGGTGCTGATGCCTTCGCTGGTGTTCTTGAGCAGTGCAATATCCGCGGTGCTCGACGCACCCAGCAGGGTCTTCAGCCCTTGCCTGAGATCATTTTCGCGGGCGTACCATTCGCGGTAGCCCCCGGAGCCTTGCCTCAGGTTTTCTTCAGCGAATTGCTGAACCGCCTCGGCTGCGCACCGGGGCCATGGACCGATCGCGGCGTGGTTGAAATACAGGCCGTTTTCAAGGATGGGAAACTGGTCGGCAATATCAGGTTTTGCGAGGCTGTGGGTCTCTGGCATAGGGCTATAATGAAGTAATGGAAAAGACCGCGCAACGGGCGATAATCCACGTGGACATGGATGCATTCTATGCGTCGGTCGAATGCCTGGATGATCCCTCCTTGCGCGAAAAACCGGTCATCGTCGGCGGGCTTGGCCCCCGCGGCGTGGTGGCCACGGCCAGCTACGAGGCACGGAAATTTGGCGTGCATTCGGCGCTGCCGATGAGCCGGGCCAGACGGCTTTGCCCGCAGGGTTGTTTCATTCGTCCGCGCATGGCCAGGTACCGGGAAAAATCAGCAGAAGTATTTTCAATATTCCGCGATTTCACGCCGCACGTCGAAGGGCTTTCACTGGACGAGGCATTCCTGGACGTTTCAGGCAGCACCAGGCTCTTCGGCAGCACCGAAACCATCGGAAAGCAG
>JARFQZ010000294.1 GCA_029287515.1 Lysobacterales bacterium | reverse complement strand
CTGCTGGGTGTCAGGGCCGTGATTACCGAGAGCTTCGAACGCATCCTCCGCTCGAAACTGGGGGGCATGGGGGTTCTGACATTGTACTTCATGCCGGGTGAAAATGCTTAATCTCTCGTCCTTACCTGAAAAGAATCCTTTGATATTGAGGAGCTTGGCGATGGTTCTTCAGATACTGTCTCAGTTACTGAAAAGTCTGAGGACGGCTCTTCCAAGACGTTCCAGGCACGGGTTCGCATAGACACACCCAAGGAGGCCGAGTACTACCGGCACGGTGGCATACTGCAATACGTGTTACGCCAACTCGCCGCCTGAAGCCAACGTCGCTTCTATAAGAACCCCGGCAATGCGCCGGGGTTTTTTATGGCGCGCTCCGCCGTGATAAATCCCGTACGACCCTTAAATAGCGCTCGGCTTCACCGGAGCCGATTGAATCGCCTTTCCCGATCAGCTCCAGTTCTTCCCCCTGTATTCGTGCCACGGGCACTCCGTTACGCAGAAGGATCCTGTTGCCGGCTTTTGAAGGCGTTTTTACTCCCGGGGTTATGATTCCACCAAGATTGAGCGGGTCCGTCGCGTTGATCACCTTGAGACTTGCGTTCTCGGAGGCCCTGGCATGCCTTCTCAGTAAACCGACGGCTTCGGGCAGGGCAAACTGTTCTCCTGAAAACCCGTCGACAAAGCGGCCTCCATAAACTTCGCCACGGTCTTCCATGCGGCGAAGATAACGCAACAGGTAGCGCCAGGGCGGCACCAGTGATTCACGCTCCATGACAGCCCTGAACAAAACACCATAGCGCCGCAGCAGCGCTTCGCACAGGCTTGCAAGCCGCGCCTGGTCCGGAAACATTTCTCTTTCTGTTTCGCATTCACGCTCTGACCGACAGGCGCTGCTGATGCTCCAGCGACCCAGCAGGCCCGCACCCGCCGTGCTGCGAAGTCTTTTCAACCTTTTCTGCTGACGTCGTTTTTCAGACTCAGGCCGGATCAGCCAGCGCAGTGGGGAAAAGCCGTCGGACGTCACCAGCCCCCGGGCGACCAGCTCGGCCAGGGCCTGTTCGAGCTGCGTCGACATCAGGCCGGTGACCCGCTCCAGGTCGGCAGTAAACATCGCTCCCTGTTGAGTCAACGCCTGCAAAACCTTGCCTGCCAGCGAAGATGGCGCATCGCAATCTTCCATTGAGCGGACGTTCCAGAAATCTGCCGTGGCCCTTGGAACGATAGCAATGGGGGTGGCTGCAACCAGGTTCTGGGTCGCCTGGCCCGGCCCCTGCGGCCGGAACCAGGTGGCAAACCCACTGAGGAACTGCTCATCCAGGCGTTGCGGGGAATAATCAGCACAACGGCTCGACAGCAGCCCCTGCTCCCAGGCAGCTACCGGCGCAGCCCAGCCCTCCAGCAGGCTCAATACCTGCTCCAGTTCGCCAGCCGGCTCGTCCAAACCATGCCAGTCAAGCAGGAACCGCATGTAGGCAGCCGGGGATACCGGACGCGCCGCTTTCCTGCGCCGTTCGCGGCTGTATCGGTGGATACGGGCCAGCAATCTGCGTTCACACCAGGTTTTCCCGGGACTCGAAGCTTCGGCGCCGTGCCCCATCACCATCGCATAGCCTTCCGCCTGCAGCGCGAGCAGGGCCGTGTCGACTTCAGCAGAACCCAGCATGAAATCTTCCGCCAGGGTGGCGGCATCTACAGGTCCCAGGCCCGATAGCCTGCTGCGCAATAATTCCAGCAATGCCCGGTCCCGGTCCGCCTCGCCCCGGGCAAAAATTGACGCCGGGTCCGGTGACGGCACGGCTGCGGGATGCACGGCGAGAAACTCTTCCAGTCGTTCGGTCGCGACCCACCACTTCCGGTCGCTGAGCGTGACGCAACTGGCCCGGTATTCCTCCGTCAGCTTCCTGAACCACGCGCTCCAGTCGCCCTGGGCTGAAGTTCCCGTGCTGGACACGCCGGTGGAGTACTCATCCTCGGTAAGAAAGCCCAGTTGCAACAGCCCATCGTGAAGTTCATCCGGTGAGCGCGGACGGATCCAGGCTTCCGACCTGACCTGCTCCGTGGCGTCAACGGAAATAATACTCAGGGTGGCGGCGTCGCCCAGGTCGTCGGGAACCTGGCTGATCGCCCTGGTACGCCGGTTTTCCGCCTCGCCGTCATCCAGGAATGCATAAGGGCGCGCATTGATGATTTCGGCGGACAGGGGGGACGGCCCGTTCAGATCGAGACAGTGAATCTCGAGTTCCTCCGCCTCGATATGCTTCAACAGTGCTTCGAGGCCATCGATGTCCATGGTGTCCGTCATGCAATCACTGATGGTCTGATTCACCAGCGGATGGTCCGGTATTTCCCGCTCTCCCCTGATATTTTCAAGGCAAGCCAACTGGTCCGGGAAAACGACCGCCACCAGGTCCTCTGCCTGGTTTCTCTGCCATTGTGGCGGCAGTTTCTGTCCGTTGCGCATGCGCTGTACCGCCAGGGCGATGGTTGCATTCCAGCGCCACCGGACTTCGAACAT
>JARFQZ010000277.1 GCA_029287515.1 Lysobacterales bacterium | reverse complement strand
GCCTGCAAGTTGCTGGACCTCTCGACCTGCCGTTGTTCCTACTACCTCAACAGGATCAAAAAAGTTCCGGAATGCCTGCACCTGGCGCCCGATAATCGGGAAGCCTTTGAGTGGTTGCCCCCGAGCTGCGCCTACAAACGGATCGCAAACGGTCAGGACCTGCTGCCATGGCACCCAATGATCAGTGGATCACCGCAGTCAGTGCACGAAGCGGGTATATCGGTCATGGGCAAGGCCGTGTCTGAAAATGACACCGATGAAGCGACGGTGCTCTGGGTGCACGACAACCCCGTAAAACCGGCGCCGTGAAGGGTTTCCGGCCGACAGACACCCGTCGGCCGGAAAATCTTACATGCTGGCCAGGATTTCTTTTTTCTTGGCGTCGTACTCGGCCTGGGTGATGTAGCCTTTTTTCAGCATGCTGTCCAGCTGAGCCAGCTTGGCTTCCGGAGAATCAGGGTTTTGGGCGGCCTGCTGTTGAGCGGCCTGAGCCTGTTGTTGCGCGTAGTACGCCTGGTCTTCCTCGTATTCGTTTCGCTCACGAACACTCTGACCAATCTTCGCCACGGCGATTCCGCCGAGAAAGGCGCCGGCGCCGTCAGCCTGTACTGGAGCGCTGAAAGTGAAGGCGAGTGCGCAAGAAACGGTGATGGTCAGCGACGTTTTGATAAAGTTATTTCTGATATTTGACATGTTCATATTCCTCTACAGTACGTGGCAGGCGCCAAACAGGATGAAACTTACCTCGTCACCTGCCACGCTCGTGCTCATCCGGCCACTTTCACGGTGCACCGCCACGCTCCAGCCATGGTCATTCTCAACCCCCTGGAGGATCAACTGAGTGCCGGATGATTCCATATTCTTGATCGGAGAAGTGGCTTCCTTGTCCCCGTCATAAAATGCACGGATCACCTTGCCTTTGAAATCAACCATCATGAAATCGGGCATGTCAAAATCCCTGGCCTGCCCTTTGCTGCAAATCGCACCATCAACGCATGCCATGACACCCTGGGTTGCGCAGATAAAGTTTGATGTGCCGTCATAGGCTTCTTTGGCTGGCGCGGTACCTGATGCCGTCAACAACATACCGGCCAGCATGGCGACGCCAATTCTTTTCGTCGTGATCTTCTTCATAGATTGCTACTCACTTGTTGATTAGCCATTGGAAACTGCTGATGGGAGTATAGTGGGATTGAATTCCCGATTACAAACGCCGGCGAAAACTGTCAATCCAGGAGCTTTTGTCACTTGTGCCTGACCAGATCTTCGAGCGCATCGATCCAGGCGGGGTGATCGTTCAGGCTTTCCACCAGCTGAACCTTCTCTCCACCGTGTTCTTCAAAGAGTTCCTGGTATTCATCGGCGATCTCGATGGTGGTTTCCAGGCAATCGGCCACGAAAGAAGGAGAAAACACCAGCAGTTTTTTGGCGCCCTTTTTGGCCTGTTCGATCACCATCTTGTCTGCAAACGGTTCCAGCCAGCGCTTGTCCAGCCTGGACTGGAAACAGACCGTGTAGTTTTCCTCCGGGATGCCAAGACCCCCGGCCAATAACCGGGTGGTGGCGTAGCAGGTCGCCTTGTAACAATACTTGTTTTCTTCGGTTATCTCGTGCTCGCAGTCGCGATCGCGGCACATGCCCTTGTCGTACACCTTGTCGACCTGACGTTCCGGCAGGCCATGGTAGGAAAACAACACGTGGTCGTAGTCACGCCAGTCGTACTGTTTTCCTCTTTCAATCAGCGCCTTGATGAAGCCGGGATGTTCCCAGTACTGGCTGATGAAATCCACGTTGGGGATCACCCACCAGTTGCGAATGATGTCCATCACTTCCTGCAAGGCGGAACCCGTACTGGCGGAAGCATATTGGGGAAAAAGCGGCAAGACGATGATCCGGTCCGGATTGGACTGGCGTACCCGCTCGAGCACATCGGGCAGCGATGGATTCTTGTACCGCATGGCCAGTTCCACGGTGAAGTCTGATCCCAGCCGCTCCTGCAGCAGCTCATGAACCCTCTCGCCATGCAGAATGATCGGCGAGCCTTGCTCGGTCCAGAGCTTCTGGTAAATCTCTGCGCTCTTGGGCGCACGAAAAGGCACGATGATCAGGTTGACCAGAATCTTCCTGACCAGCCACGGCAAATCCACTACCCTTGGGTCATTAAGGAACTGGCGCAGATAGCTGCGGACGTCCGCCACCGACGGACTGTCCGGTGTGCCAAGGTTTACGAGCAGTACGGTGGTTTTCATGTTCCGTCGTATTTCCTGAAAATGAGGACGCAATTCTGCCCGCCGAACGCAAACGAGTTGGACATGACCACATCCAGGTCTGCGGATCTGGCCCGGTGGGGTACGTAATCGAGGTCACATTCCGGATCGGGATTGTCGAGATTGATCGTTGGCGGGATGATGCCCTCTTCCATGGCTTTTACGCAAATCATGGCTTCGAGCGCACCGGCTGCTCCTATCGCATGGCCCGTCATAGACTTGGTTGAACTGACGGGTGTGCCGTACGCATGCTCTCCCAGGACCGCCTTGATCGCATTGGATTCGATCGGATCATTGACCGGCGTCGAGGTGCCGTGGGCGTTGATGTAATCGACATCCTCCGGGTTCAGGCCGGCCGAATTCAATGCCGCTGTCATGGCCTGTGCGGCGCCGGTGCCGTCCGGATGAGCAGAAGTGATATGGAATGCATCGCAGGTCATGCCGGCGCCGACCAGCTCCGCGAGGATCGGCGCGCCACGCCCCCTGGCTTTTTCAAGGGTTTCCAGCACCATCACGCCACAGCCTTCGGCGATGACAAAGCCGTCACGGTCGCGGTCGAACGGGCGGCTTGCCCGCTCCGGCTCATCGTTGCGGGTCGACAAAGCTCTCATGGCAATATACGACTGTAAAAAGGTCTCGCAGACGGCAGATTCCGAGCCGCCCGCCAGCACTACATCAGCCAGCCCCAGCTTCAGGATCATCATGGCGGTCGCCAGGGAATGACTGCCCGTGGCGCAAGCCGATGAAACCCCGTATGAAACACCTGTCAGGCCGTATTCCAGGGCGATATTTCCCGCCGCCATGCTGGTGCTTACCCGCGGAACCGTGAATGGGCTGATCGCACGGCGGCTGCCCTTGAAAAACGAATCCATCTGTTGCTCGACCATCGGGAAGTCGCCAATTGCGGAAGAAACCATACATGAAATCCGGCTGGGATCTTCTTTTTCCAGGTCCAGGCCGGACTGGGCCATTGCCTCCTGGGTGGCGGCAATGGACAGCTGGGCATAGCGGCCGATCCGCCGCGCCATTTTCCGGTCCATGTACCGGCCAGGGTCGAAATCCTTCACTTCTCCCGCCACCTGGCAGGCCAGCTTCGAGGGATCGAACAGGCTGACCCGTGAAATACCGGACTGGCCTTCGACCAGGGCGTCAAAAGTCTCCTTGCAGGAATGCCCAAGCGGTGAAAGGGCGCCCATTCCGGTGATTACGATTCGCTGATCTGAGTTCATGCGCAGAGTTTGGAAAATGCAGATTTCTTGTAGTTTATGCCGGCGACCAGCTTATCATTTTCAAGTCTGGCTTTTTAGTCATTCGCCGTGGTTATTGAAGATAATTGTGGTCCTTTTGGCGCTTATCGCGAAAATTCATTCAGTAGATTCCTGACCCGGACCCTGTAGCTTATCGACTCTCGTTCATTGAATTAGACGCAGCCGCCACGATATCATTGTAAGGTTATACTCATTAACAAAAAGGTAGTAATTATGACGACGACTTTTGAGGCTGTAGCGGAGATCATCTCTGAGACCAGTGATATCCCGCTGGAAGAAATTACCCCCGAAAAAAACGCCTTCACCGATCTGGGCATCGACAGCCTTGATTTCCTGGATATTGCTTTTGCCATCGACAAGCATTTCGGCATAAAAATTCCGCTTGAACAATGGACGGAAGAGCTGAACGAAAACAATGCCCTGGTCGATGAATATTTCGTGTTGAGCAAGCTCTGCGAACGTATTGACGAAGTGATCGCCGCAAAAGACGCGTAAACAGGGGGAAACATGCTCCTTGAATACTTCCAGATGATCGACCATGTCGAGGAGCTCGATCCGGAGAATGGCACCATTCTCGCCCGGGCGGACGTCCCGATGGAAAGCCCGGTATTCGAGGGGCACTTTCCCGGGTCACCCCTGGTCCCCGGCGTTTTGTTGATCGAAACCATGGCCCAGGCATCGGGTTTCATGCTGTTGTCCCGCATGGAATTTAAAAAAATGCCTTTCCTGGCCAATGTCACAGGCGCGAAGATGCGGACCTTCGTTGAACCGGGCGCAGTGCTGATGGTCAAAGCAAAACTTGAACATGACGGCTCCGGTTTCGCTAAAACCCGGGCGCAGATTTCAGCCGACGGCAAAAAAATCTGCGACAGCCAGATCATGTTCCGGATCATGCCATTCCCCAATGAAACGCTGAAAGGCAACATGCTTGACCGATTCAGCCAGATAAGCCGTTCAACGGCAGAGTGAGCGCTTGAGTACTGAACATTCAGAAGTATGGGTAACCGGAATTGGGCTGGTCAGTTCACTGGGAGAAGGCCTTGACGCGCATTGGGAGCAACTCGCCCCGGGCAAAACGCCGTCACCATCAGTGGACACCGAGAGCCAGGCGCCCTTCCCGGTTCACCCTGTTGTCGATTTCGACATTTCGACACAGATCCCCAAGCGCAGCGACCAGCGCCAGATGGGGCAGTGGCAGCACCTCGGCACCTATGCGGCAGGCCTGGCGCTGGATGACGCCGGTATCTCCCATAATCCGGATTTGCTGGCGCAAACCAACATGATTGTCGCCGCGGGTGGCGGCGAGCGCGACCTGGATGTCGATTCGCAGATCATGGAGACGCTGGCGGCGGGTGATGTCGATGACCCGGGAACGTACCTCAACAACACCCTGATGACCGAGTTGCGCCCCACCCTGTTCCTGGCGCAACTGTCCAACCTGATGGCTGGAAACATTTCCATCGTCCATGGGGTTACCGACTCTTCGCGCACGTTCATGGGCGAGGAAATGGCGGGTGTTTCCGCCGTCGAAACCGCGGTCAGCCAGATTCAGCACGGGCAGGGAGAACTGTTCCTGGTCGGTGGCGCCTACATTGCCGAGCGCGCAGACATGACGATGTTGTGGGAGTTCGGCCATACCCTTTGGCCGGGCAAACCGGGTCCGGTATGGGAGCGAAAAGACAGCGATGGCGGAATGGTCATGGGCAGCGCCGGTGCATTCCTGATACTTGAATCGAAAGAACACGCTGAAGCACGCGGCGCGCGGCCCTACGCCCGGATAGATTCAATCGCCGCCGGGCGTAGCAGTCGCAAGGGGGATGCGGCAAAAGACATGGCTGCCGGCTTGCTGGAGACAATCGCAGACCGGATTCCCGCTGGACCTCTTCCGGTGCTGACGGGCTGTTGCGGTGTACAGCCGCAACTCAATGAGGAACTCGAATTTCTCAAAAACCTCTCCGAAAAGGGCGTCGAACCGGCAATCCGCGGCGTGACAACGGTTTTGGGGAACACACTGGAGACCCAGTTTCCGGTCAATGTCATTCTGGCTTCGCTGGCGATCTCCAGGGGCGCGTTCTTTGATCCGTTCGATGATTCCGGCGTGGAGCAAGAGTTCACCGGAGAGCCTGAACAGGTCCTCATCAGTAACTGGGGGCATTGGCGAGGTGAAAGCCTGGCGCTGGTAGACAAACCCGATACGCCCTTGCGGGGCCAGGATTAAACCATGAGTCATTCAACAAAAGATCATATGGGACGACCTGTCGTCGTGGTCACCGGTATCGGAATTGTGACTTCACTCGGAGAAGGCAAGGAAGACAACTGGAATGCACTGATCGCCGGAAAATCGGGAATTTCGAAAATCAGCCGGTTTCCAACCGAAGGATTGCGCACGCAAATCGCCGGCACGATCCCCTGGAAAGGTGACGGCCTGTTTTTTCCGCCCGAGCATTCCATTTCACTGGCCAAAAAATCCGCCGTGGAAGCCATCGAACAAGCCGGCATCGGCTCCAGGGGAAGTTTTCCCGGCCCGATGTTTGTTGCCGTTTTCCCTGCAGAAACCAACTGGGGCCAGCGGATGGTTGTCTACAACAGTGAAAACGGCGGAGAGAGCAAAGGTTACGAACGGCTGATCAAAAACGTCACTGCCGGGGATTTCTCGGAATACTACAGGATGTACCAGTTTGGCAGCGTCGCCGAGCACCTGGCGGAAGAGTTTGGTCCAACCGGACTGCCCGTCTCACTGACAACAGCTTGCGCCTCCGGCGCAACCTCGATTCAGCTGGGTGCGGAAGCCATTCGTCGCGGCCATACCGATGCCGCGCTTTGCATTGGCACCGACGCCGAGATCTGCGAAGAAATGGTGGTTCGGTTCACGCTGTTGTCAGCATTGTCCACGCAAAACGAAGATCCTCAGGGCGCATCCAAGCCCTTTTCCAGGACGCGGGACGGCTTCGTGATGGCTGAAGGCTCGGCCACGCTGGTGCTTGAATCCTACGACTCGGCGAAGGCGCGCGGCGCAAAAATCCTGGGCGTGGTCCGGGGCATAGGTGAACGGGCCGACACATTCCACCGCACGCGTTCTAAGCCGGACGGCTCAGCCATTGTCGACACCATTAATCGCTCACTGGCGGACGCCGGCATGGCGCCCGGAGAAATCGATTACATCAATGCACATGGCACCAGCACGCCTGAGAACGACAAGATGGAGTTCCTGGCGCTGTCTGAATCGCTGGGAAGCGCGCTGGACAGCACACCGATCAGTTCCAACAAGTCGATGATCGGCCACACGCTGAGTGCAGCCGGCACCATCGAGGCCGCCATTTCACTGTTGACCATCGAGGCGGGCGTTATTCCGCCCACCATTAACTGCAACGAACAGGATCCGAACATCCTGATGGATGTTGTGCCCAATGTTAAACGGGAACATGCTGTAAACAGCGTCATGTCCAATTCGTTCGGTTTCGGCGGCCAGAACGTGTGCCTGATATTCTCGGGCGAACCTGCTTAGAGGCAATGAAGTGACAGATACAGCCAATGGAAAAACCGTTTTCGTGGCAGGCGGCTCGAAAGGTATTGGCCGGGCTGTGGTAAACGCCTTGGCAGAGGATGGATACGATGTGTCATTTTCCTACCGCTCTTCTCCCGAAGAGGCGGAACAGCTTCAGGGGAGCCTGCAGGCCCAATACCCATCCCAACGTATTGAAAGCCACCAGGTCGATCTGAGCGAACGCGACCAGGTTGAGAGTTTCGCCGATACCATTGCCACCGCCGAAGGGCTTTATGGGCTGGTCTATAACGCTGGCGGGTCTTACGATACCCTTGCCGCGCTGGCGGACCAGGACAAGGGCGAGGATCTGTTCCGTTTGAATTTCTGGGCCCTGACACGGCTTGCAGGCGCTGCCGCACGGCCGATGATGCGCACCCGGTCCGGTCGAATCATTACCATCGGCTCAATCACCGCAAACATGGGCGTATCCGGAAATTCGATCTACGCCGCTACCAAGGGCGCCATGCTCAGTTATATCCGCACCCTGGCGATTGAACTGGCGCGCAAGGGCGTCACGGCGAACTACGTGTCACCCGGCTATATCGATACCGACCTGATGGCGCCTTATGCGGATTATCGGGAAAAGGTCGAACAACAGATTCCCCTGCGACGATTCGGACAACCGGAAGAAGTCGGAGCACTGGTGAACTTCCTGTGTTCACCACTGGCGGGCTACATGACCGGCGCTTACATACCTATTGACGGC
>JARFQZ010000186.1 GCA_029287515.1 Lysobacterales bacterium | reverse complement strand
GCGCTGATGGTCGTTCCCCGGTCCGTTCGGACATGGCTGGAAAAGAAGTACTTGAGTTCAAACAGGCCGCGTGGAGTGAGCATGTATTTCCGGGTCGTTGCACGTGACACGGTTGACTCGTGCACGCCAATTGATTCGGATATGTCTTTGAGCACCAGGGGTTTCATCGCTATCTCGCCCTGTTCAAGGAATTCCTGCTGGGATTCTACGATGCCCTGAGAAACCCGCATCAGCGTCTGGTGTCGCAGCTCCAGGCTGGACATCAGCCAGCGAGCTTCCTGCAGGCGCCCCCGCAGGTAGTCGGCGTCTTTGCCGCCGGATTTACGCAGCAGGTCAATGTAGTAATTGTTCAGCTTCAGACCGGGGTCGTTTTCAGGATTCAGGGTGACCCGCCATTCGTCATCGATCCGCGTGACGTATACATCGGGAACCAGGTACTCGTCATGGCGATTGTCATACCGCGCCCCGGGCCTCGGTTCCAGCGACTGTATCAGGTCCAGGGCATCAGCGATCGCTTCGTGACTGGCGCCCGTCCTTTTTCTCAGCTCGTCCGTATCGTGGCGGGCCACCTGTTCGAGGTAATCCTTCGAGATCCGGAGCGCCAGGTCACGCGCCGGCGTGTCGGATGGCAAAGCAGAAAGCTGAACCCGAATACACTCTGCAGCATCCCGGGTGGCCACGCCCACGGGCTCCAGCCTCTGGACCCGGTGGAGGACAGCCAGGATCTCGTCTTCTTCGACCAGCAGTTCAGGAGCCAGGCTGGACCGTACGTCATCGATGCTGTCATGCAGGTAGCCGTCTTCGTCCAGACCGTACACGATAGCTTCTGCGATGGCCGTATCCTGGTCGCTGAAGTGAGCGAGGTTTATTTGCCAGAGCAGGTGGTCGCGAAGCGTGTCTTCACTGCTGTCTGCGATCTGTGACTCGCCGGAATAGCCCTCGTAGGAGCCGCCTTCCATCCATTGTTCCGCGCCCAGGTTTTCAAGTTCCCAGTCCTGTTGTTCCTGTTGTTCCTGTTGCTCGGAGACCCCGGATTCGGGAACGTTTTCGGCATCGCCTGATTCCTGGCCTTCATCCCGTTCCAGGATGGGATTGGAGTCGAGCGCCTCCTGGATATATTCACGAAGCTCTATGCGGTTGAGTTGCAGCAAGCGGATGGCCTGCTGCAACTGCGGCGCAAGCGCCAGTTTCTGGGAAAGCCTGAGTTGAAGTGAGGTGTCAGCCATGGTTGCTCAGAGGCTGAAGTCCTTGCCCAGGTAGACCTGCCTGACTTCGTCGTTGGCGATAATGGTTTCCGGCCGGCCTTCCGCCAGCACCTGCCCGTCATTGAGAATATAGGCGTGATCGCAGATGCCCAGGGTTTCGCGGACGTTGTGGTCGGTGATCAGCACGCCGATGTCCAGGTCCGTGAGGTGCTCTACGATCTTCTGGATTTCAATCACTGAAATGGGGTCGACACCGGCGAAGGGTTCGTCCAGCAGAATAAAACGGGGGCCGGCCGCCAATGCGCGCGCAATTTCCGCCCTTCGGCGTTCGCCTCCGGACAAGCTGATCCCTTTTTGATCGGCGATATGTGCAATGCCGAGGTCTTCCATTAACTGCTGTTGCTTTTCCCGCCGGGCTGAAAGGTCCAGGTCCTTGCGGATTTCGAGTATCGCCATGATGTTGTCTGCAACGGACAGCTTGCGAAAGATTGAAGCGTCCTGGGGCAGATACCCGACACCCAGCCCCGAGCGGACATTGACGGGTTGGTGCGTTACGTCGGTCTCATCGACCAGGATTTGCCCGTCGCCGACCGGTATGAGTCCGACGATCATGTAGAAACAGGTTGTTTTACCCGCCCCGTTTGGCCCCAGCAGGCCGACGACTTCACCCGGTTCGACCTGCATGGTCACACCCCTGACCACTTCCCTTTTTCCGAAAGTCTTGTGCAGATTGATCGCTTTGAGCATGCCTTTAACCTACCCCTTCCGCGCCGCTCTCCGGTTCGCCATTCTCCGGTTCAGCGCTCTCCGGTTCGTTTCCGGGGACGACCTCCGGTGCGAGGCGTATCCGGATACGGCCGTTGTTGTCTCCGCCTGTTCCCTGGAAATGCTGAGTGTTCATATCGTATTCAAGGACTTCGCCGTTGATGCGATACTGGGGATGAACCACATCGGCTTCTCCGGTCAGGGTCACGATGCCGGTTGCAACGACATACTCAACCCTCCGGGCTTCGGCGGTGACCAGCCCCTGTTCCTCGATTTCCTGCTGCAAATGCACCGGGTTGCCGTTGAGTTCGAAGCGGCGTACCTTGCCTTCGACTTTTTCAACCTGGGCAATATCGGCAGTGATCAACAGGGTCCCCTGCCGAATTTCCACGTTGCCCTGCAAAGTAGCAGTTCCATCGCCGAGGGTGCCATCGGTCGAATCGGCATTGACCTCCAGCGCCTGTTGCCGGTCTGATTTCAAGGCCAGCAGAGGCCCCGGTAACATCAGGAATGCGATGGCCAGCAAAAGTGTGCGCTTATGGCGTTTCATAATATGCCCGTACGTCGTTCAATAATTCGAAGCTGTTGGAAACCATGTCGAGTTTAATGCCCGTGGCGTTCAACCAGTCGTTGTCCTGTTCGATCCGGACGACCGATTCGCTGCTGGCGGTTCGGGGCGTAACATTCAGCATCACATCCTTGGTTGAAATTTCGAGCAATTGCCCGGTAATTTCGTTTTTCCGGGAGAGATAAACGTCACCCATCAGCGAGACATGCTCCCGGTCGGCTGTGATGATTGCAGACTCAGCGGTAATGTACCATCGTTCATCTTCCTGCTGAATATGAATTTCCGGGCTTTCGACCGTTCCGATACCACTCGCCGCGTTGCTCCTGAGGATGGGAGCGTATACTTCAAGGTTGATTGCGCCCGAGTCGTTCAAAAGCCTTCCATCGAAATCATGCAGTGCGTAATTGAGCCGTGTGTCGAGTTTGCTGACCGGGCGATCCTGTATCTCTGCCTGGTCGCGGGACAGGTTCCATGAGACGGCGGCAAGAATCGCCAGAAAGATAATGCCCCGTCGCGTACGCCTGCGGATCACAGTTCGAGGATTCCGTCCAGAACCTGCTGATCCAGTCCGCGTGCGGCGAGGATCAGATCACAAATCTCGCGCACCGCGCCATGCCCGCCATCGCGGTTCGTTACCCAGTGCGCGCGATTTTTCACCACCTGGTCCGCGTCCGCGACCGTCACGGCAAGCCCCACCCGGTCGAGCACAGGGATGTCGATCCAGTCATCTCCGGCGTAACAGATATTCTCTTCGTCCATATGTGTATCTGAAAGCAATTCGTTGAAAGCGTTCAGTTTGTCGTTACGCCCCTGGTAGACATGTTCGATACCCAGCTGGGCCGCTCTTTGCGCCACGATGTCCGACTGCCTGCCGGTGATAAGGGCCAGCGTCGTGTCGTGCCACTGGAGTGCCTTGATGCCCAGGCCATCCCGGGTGTTGAACGCCTTCATTTCGTTTCCACGGGAATCAAAATAGAGACGCCCGTCGGTCAGGACGCCGTCGACGTCCAGGACCAGCATCCGGATTTTTGCCGCCCGCTCCAGCAGAAGTGGATCAAAAGAAGAGACGTCGATTAGCGCCACCTAGACGACTCCCGCTTTCAACAGGTCCTGGAAATTCAGGGCGCCCATCAACTGTCCGTTCGGCTTCGTAACCAGCAAGCCCTGTATCGCATGGGTCTGCATTCTCCGCATGGCCTCCACCGCAAGTGAATCGGGTGAGATGGTTTGCCCCCCCGGGGTCATCGCATCTGAGATGAGGGTCGTGTGCGGGTCCAGGCCCGAATCCAGCGTTCGCCGCAGGTCCCCATCGGTGAAAATGCCCAGGACTTTTCCGTTTTTATCCAGCACGGCCGTCATTCCCAGTCTTTTTGCCGTCATTTCCACGATCGCATCGCTGATCGAAGCGTCCGCCTGAACGGCTGGAATCTCGTCCCCGCAATGCATGATGTCCCTGATGTGAAGGAGCAGGCGTTTGCCCAACTGGCCGGCCGGGTGGGACTTGGCGAAGTCCTCCTCGGTGAAACCCCGGGTTTCGAGCAGGGAGATGGCGAGTGCATCACCCATGACCAGTGTGGCTGTCGTGCTGGAAGTCGGCGCAAGTCCGAGCGGGCAGGCTTCTTCATCCACCGAAATATCCAGAACCACGTCAGAGTGTATTGCCAGCGTTGATTCAGGGTTTCCCGTCAGTGCCACGATTTTCACTCCGATCCGCTTCAACAGCGGAAGAATCCGGTTCAATTCATCGGTCTCGCCGGAATTGGAAAGGGCAAGCACGACGTCTTCCGCTTTGACCATTCCGAGATCGCCGTGGCTGGCCTCGGCTGGATGAACGAAGAATGCGGGGGTGCCCGTGCTTGCCAGCGTGGAGGCGATCTTGCTGCCGATATGGCCGGATTTACCCATACCGATAACGACAACACGTCCTTCGCATTCCAGCAGGCAGGAACAGGCTGCCAGGAAAGACCCGTCAATGCGGTCCAGGAGGCTCCTCACGGCGCTTGCCTGAGTTTCGATGACGGCCCGGGCCAGGGCTCTGATGGCATCCTTGTTCATGCCGCTAGTTTACCCTCAACCGCCGGCTTCGGGCACCACGCGTGTTGCGGTTATCCAAATCAGGCACTGGTAGGCAATGAACATCGAGAGCAGCAGAATTCCTGATTTGCGGCTGATCCGCCCGGGCCCCTGGATGCCGTAGGCCATGAAAAACAACAGCATGGTGAACAGGAACATGACCGGAAAATCCTGCTTCAGCATCAGGAAATCCACTTCGACCGGACTGATGACAGCCGCGATGCCCAGCACACCCAGGATGTTGAACATGTTGGAGCCGATGACGTTTCCGATGGCGAGGTCGTCCTCCTCCCGCAGCGCACTGGTGAGCGCGGCGGCCAGTTCCGGCAGGCTGGTGCCGAACGCCATGATGGTCAGGCCAATGACGGCCTCGGAAACTTCCAGGCTGCGGGCAATGTAGATGGCCCCTTCAACCAGGAATTTCGAACTGATCGGCAACACGATCAGGCCGACAACCAGCCACAGGACGGCATATCCGGTTGGCATATTGCTGGGGATTTCAGCCGCGAATTCCTCTGCCAGCGGGTCATCCGGTGAGCGCCTGAGGCCGAAACGAACCATCCAGATGATCAGGGCGACCAGGCCGGTCAGCAGCAACCAGCCTTCCGTCTGGTCATAAATAAGGTCAGCGGCCATGATCAGGCTGGCAATCATGATCAGCATCAACAGCGGATATTCGCGCTTCAATGTTTCTGATTCCACCCTCAGGGGGTAGACGATGGCGGTAAGGCCCAGGATCATCCCGATATTGGCGATGTTCGAGCCGATTGCGTTGCCGACGGCAAGCCCCGGGTTTCCGCGGTAGGCTGCGACCCCGGATACAACGAGTTCCGGCGCGGACGTTCCGAAAGCCACGATGGTCAGTCCGATGATCAGTGGTGAAACACCGAGGTTACGCGCCAGTGCCGAAGCGCCGGCGACAAGCCGGTCTGCGCCCCAAACGAGCAGAATGAAACCACCGGCCAGTTGTGCGATGGAAATCAGCATAATGTGCAATTCGCTTTCAGTATCGCTTCTGCTTCCATTATGATGTCGGGCGTCCGAATTGGCACATTAGAAGATTTCAGGAGAAAAGGAAGCTTAGTCTATGGATACAACAAGCATAGAGCAAATGATTCAGGAGGGGTTGCCTGATGCAAAAGTTGTCGTAACGGGTGATGACGGCGTTCATTTCGAAGCGCACGTGGTGTGCGCTTCCTTCTCCGGTAAGTCGACGTTACAGCGGCACCGAATGGTGTACGCGACACTCGGTAAATACATGGGCAACGAAATTCATGCGCTCGGCCTGAAGACCCAGTCGCCAGAAGAAGCAGGCTGAGATGGCCCGGATCGAAATTCACGGTGGTGTTCCCCTGCAGGGGGAAGTATGGGTGTCCGGCGCCAAGAATGCCGTATTGCCAATCCTGGTGGCCAGTTTGCTGGGAGACGGCCCTTCCCTGGTGAACAATGTGCCGCATTTGCAGGATGTGACCACCACCATGGAACTGATGGGCCGGATGGGTGCGGAACTGAGCATCAATGATCGCATGACGATCGAGATCGATCCGCGCAGCATGAATCTTTTCGAAGCGCCTTACGACCTGGTAAAGACCATGCGCGCCTCGATCCTGGTGCTGGGGCCGCTGGTTGCGAAATATGGCCAGGCCCGGGTTTCACTGCCGGGCGGATGCGCGATCGGATCGCGTCCGGTAGACCTGCACCTTCATGGATTACGGGCGCTTGGCGCGAGGGTGGAAGTGCGCAACGGAAACATCGAGGCATACGCCGACCGGCTGATCGGTAACAGGATCATCATGGATACCGTGACCGTGACGGGTACTGAAAATATCCTGATGGCGGCGACACTGGCCAGAGGAACAACCATCATTGAGAATGCCGCCCAGGAGCCCGAAGTGGTGGACCTGGCCGATTTTCTCATTTCCATGGGCGCCCGCATCGAAGGAGCGGGAACGAACACGATGACCGTCGAGGGAGTCGACAATCTCCGGAGTACCGAGTTTTCGGTGCTGCCCGACCGGATCGAAACCGGCACTTACCTGGTGGCCGCCGCCATGACGGGTGGGCGAATCCGTTGCACACGGGCCAGGCCCGCCCACCTGGATGCCGTGTTGGACAAGCTCAGCGAGACCGGTGCGCAGATCTGCGTCGGGGAAGACTGGATCGAACTGGACATGCAGGGCAAAAAGCCGCGTTCCGTGGACATTACTACCGCGCCGTACCCCGGGTTCCCCACGGACATGCAAGCCCAGTTCATGGCGATGAACACGATCGCCGAAGGGACTGCCGTCGTAACTGAAACCATCTTTGAAAACCGGTTCATGCACGTGCAGGAACTGCAGCGCCTGGGCGCCGATATCCAGGTCAAGGGCAATACGGCGATTATCCGCGGTGTGCCCGGGCTGAACGGCGCACCTATCATGGCCACCGACTTGCGTGCGTCAGCCAGCCTGGTGCTCGCGGGGCTGGTTGCCGATGGCGTCACGCTCATCGATCGTGTCTACCACATCGACCGCGGCTATGAAATCATCGAGGAAAAACTCAGTGGCCTGGGAGCACGCATCAAGCGCCTGTGATCAGGCGGTTCTTTCTACTGGCTGACCGTGGCGCTGATGACTTCAACCCGCACCCGCCGGCTCAGTTCAGCGGCGTCATTGAGGCTGAAGTCCAGCCTGATCTGATCCTGTTGACCGCCGTCGAGGGGGCCGGTGTAGGTTTTCTGACCCCGACGAGTCTGGCCCTGGTCGTCCAGCCAGGCGTAGCTGAACACGATGTTTCTGATTGGCACGCGGGTGCGGTTGCCGAACTGGATCCAGACACGGTTCCGGTCGTCCACTGCTGCTCGCGAGCCGATGTAGCGGGCAGGGTTATTCTGCAAATCCAGCAGGACCAGTTCCCGGGTGGCGGCCTGGCTGGCTTCGGATTCCGACTGCGCTGCGACCTTGAAATGCTCCATCGCGCTGTTCATGTCACCCTGGTTCTTGTCCAGCATGCCCAGCAGGTAATGCGCCTCGGCGGTTGGCATCAGTTCAAGGCTGCGGTCCAGGCTGGAACGCGCCTGGTCTTCCTGGCCCAGCTTGTATGTCATCTGGCCCGATCGCAGGTGGCCATAGAAAAATCCGGGGTTGGCGCGAACTGCTTTTTCATACGACGTCAGCGCACGCTCCGGTTGTTTGTTCAGGGCGTAAATATCACCCTGCAAACCGTGGAACAGTGATTCCCGCGGTTCGATGGCCATCGCCCGGTTCAACTGTTCCTGGGCCTCTTCCATCTTGCCGTCACTGACGGCCTTTTTTGCCTTGTCGAACGCTTCGTAAGCCGGCTTGACTCTCTGCAGATAAGCGGTTTTCTGACGGTAACGTTCCCTGCCGATGTCCCCGCCGGCCGGCAAGTCCTGGGCCGTTTTCTGATTATTCCTGACCCGCTCGAGCGAGGGGGGATGGGATGCAAACAGACCGCTGACCCAGTCCGGGTCTTTCTCCCGGGACAGCTCGACAAAGGTTTCCTGCAGTTCGACAGCGCCCTGCGGATCGTAACCCGATTCGGACATGTACAGCATGCCGTACTCGTCTGCTTCCCGTTCGGCGTCACGTCCGTATTTTTGTGTCACCAGCTGGGCGCCGAGCGCCGGCACCATCAGGGCAACTTCCCTGGCCGCCTGCGAATCGATGGTGCTTCCCAGAATCACCATGCCGACGACCGCACCTGCCTGGGTGAGCATGCCCTTTGATTGCGCGCGAGCCCCGTGCGCTGCATCGGAATGGACAAGTTCATGGCCCAGGACAGCGGCCAGTTCCGCTTCCGAATCCAGTTCGGTCAGCAGACCCCGGTTGATGACGATTTTCCCTCCGGGCAAGGCCCAGGCATTGGGGATGGAGTCGTTGATGATGCTGAATTCGAAATCCAGTTCTTCCTTTCGCCTGGCCTGGCTGGCCAGGCGGTTACCCACGTCATTGACATAAGCGGTCAGATCCGGATCGAGTATGAACTCACCGCCCTGGGACTGTTTCATCGGCGCATACATCTGCGTTCCGACCTGACGCTCCCAGTCGGTGTCGTAAATCTGGAAATTACGTTCTCCGGTTACCGGATTGACCGAGCAGGCCGCCAGGCTGATGATGACAACGAGGAAAGAAAAAAACTGTTTTCTCATCGAATTTTTTCGCCGGCAGTTCAGGGATGGAGTTGATTATCAGGCTGTAACATCAACGGAGCGGAATTCTCTTTCCCGTCAATGAAAACCGATCCTTCGCTGCATTCGACCCGGTGTTTCGAGAATAATTCCACGGTCGCCACGACCAGGTCGTGTTCCCTCGGTGAAAGTCTTGCGGCCAGGCTTTCGGGGCTGTCGTCGCTTTTAATCGGGATGACGACCTGGGAGATGACGGGGCCGCCGTCGAGTTCCTCGGTGACAAAGTGAATGCTGGCGCCGTGATGCCTGTCGCCCGCCTCGATTGCCCTGAGATAGGTGCCTGTGCCTCGATACAAAGGCAGCAGGGAAGGGTGGAGATTGATCAGCATGCCCTGGAAGGGTTCCAGGACGGCCTGTCCAATGATGCGCATGAAACCCGCAAGCACCACCAGGTCCGGCTGGTTAGCCGCGATCAGCACGGCCAGCGCCTGGTCAAATTCTTCCCGGCTGGAAAAATTACCGTGAGGCAGCACGCTGCTGCTGATTCCAGCGCGCGCGGCACGATCCAGGCCCGCCGCATCCGCCACGTTGCTGATCACGTGGGTGATGTCTATTTCAAGGCGCCCTGAATCCCTTGCGTCGACCAGGGCCTGCAAATTACTGCCGCCGCCCGAGATCAGGACCGTGGTTTTCAGGGGTTGTTTCATGAGCTGTACTGTACCCGGGAATCCACGTCTGCCGTCACCACGCTTCCCATGTCGAAGCAGTCAAGATCCATCGAATGGGCCTGTGAACGGACACCGTCTGCATCCGGTTCCGGAACAATCATCACCATTCCCACGCCGCAGTTGAAAGTCCTGAGCATTTCGCTGTCCTCGATGGCGCCGTTTTCCTGCAGCCAGGAAAAAACTTCGGGCGTTTCCCAGGCGCTTGTATCGACCGCGATCCCCAGGCCCCGCGGAAGGATCCGGACAATGTTTTCCGTCAGTCCGCCCCCGGTAATGTGCGCCAGGCCGTCGACCGCCCGAGACCTGAGCATTGCAAGTACCGGTTTCACGTAGATGCGGGTCGGGGCAAGCAGAGCCTCTCCCAGGCTGACGGGTGATCCGCCGGGGCCTTTGATGGTGGAATCGAGGTCTGCTCCTGACCGCTCGATGACTTTCCTGATCAGTGAGTATCCGTTGGAATGCGGGCCGCTCGAGGCCAGCCCCAGGATTCTGTGTCCCGCTTCAATCCGGCTGCCATCCAGCAGGTCCGAGCGTTCGACCACGCCGACCGAAAATCCGGCCAGGTCGTATTCGCCCTCACCGTACATTCCGGGCATCTCCGCGGTTTCACCGCCGATCAGGGCGCAACCGGCCTGCCTGCATCCCTCGGCGATACCCTCGATCACCGCCTGCGCTTCGTCCAGGTGCAGCTTACCGGTGGCAAAGTAGTCAAGAAAAAACAGGGGTTCAGCGCCGCAGGTGAGGATATCGTTAACGCACATAGCGACCAGGTCGATTCCAATGGTGCCGTGCTGACCCAGTTGGCGAGCCAGGACCAGCTTGGTGCCTACGCCATCCGTGCCGGACACCAGCAATGGATCACGCCAGCGCCCCGGGTTCATTTCGAACAGAGCCCCGAATCCACCCAGGCCTGTCAGAACTTCCGGGCGCAAGGTGCTCTTTACAGCGGGTTTTATTCGTTCAACCAGCTCATTTCCAGCATCGATGTCCACGCCGGCATCGCGGTAAGACAGGCTTTCCTTGGGATTATTCATGTCATTCAAATGGCGTCTGAAAAGAGCCATATGGTATCTTATTTACTCGTTCCGCACCCGGTACCCCATGAGAACTTTATTATTGATTTTGCTGCTGGCGGTTGTTCCGTTTTCAGGCAGCCAGGCGGCCACGGTCGACATCTACAAAGGAGAGGCCGCCGTGGAAAGCAAGGACGCGGCTGTTCGCAGGCAAGCCTTGCCGCTGGCGCTGAAGCACGTGTTCCAGAAAATCAGCGGCTTACGTTCCTTTGAAGACTATCCGCTGGTGGAACCCGCCCTGGGTAACGCCTCTTCCATTCTCGTGGCTTTTTATTACCGGAACGTCACGTTGGTGCAGGCCGACGGCAGCGAAGTCGAGGAACTCCGCCTGGTGGCAGAGTTCGCCAGCGGCAAAGTCGATGAAATGGTCCTTTCCCTTCAGCTTCCGTTGTGGCCCAGGGAACGGGATCCGATGGTTCCCTGGGTTGTGGTTGATAACGGACTGGACCGTCGCATCATGCCGGTTGAATTCAATTATGTCTGGGAGTCCATCAGCAACGCCGCGGAGTGGCGTGGCCTTCCGCTGAACTGGCCGGCGCCGGACGAAGAGGGAAAATTCATCGTCGATGACCAGTTATTGTGGGGTGGGTACACCGAGGATCTCGGTATGGAGCCCGGGACAGGTGCAATGATCGCAGCAGCTCGTCGGGAAGGGCTGGTATGGAGCGTCCGGATCAATGTGTCCTACGGGGGCGAAAACTGGACCTGGCGAATGCAGGATATCGACCTGCAGGCGGCTCTGACCGAGAGCGTTCAGCAGTCCATCGATCTGATCGCGGCAGCGAATGCCATTGCGGCTTCGGACCAGGGAGTCTGGAACCATCAAATTACCGTTTCGGGGGTCAATAACGCAGATGAATACGAACAATGCCTCGCTTACCTTCAAAAACTCAGTATCGTCAACCAGGTGTCCGTGGTCTCGGCCGGGCAGGGCCGTATCATGTTGGTCCTGGAACTGAGTGCGGTTCCCAGCTATCTGCAGGAAGTACTGGCTGATGGTGGTGTGCTCGAACAGGATGAAGATGAAGAATCCTATTATTTCAGCAACTGAGCCTTCCCGTTCATGAGTGACTCGCGGCATTGGTTTATCCTCGTCCTGGTCTTTGCCCTGGGCTGGCTGATTTACGCGCTGGCGCCGGTGATTACACCGTTCGTGATTTCAGCCGGACTGGCGTTCCTGGCTGATCCACTGGTCGACCGCCTGCAACGGGTCAGGCTCATCCGCTGGCAGATCAGCCGCACCTTTGCCGTCGTGCTGGTTTTTGTCCTGATTACGGCAATACTGTTCCTGGTGTTGTTATTCCTGCTGCCCCTGTTCCGGGAACAGGTTGAGCGCCTGGTGAACAATGCACCCGCCATGTTCGAGTGGCTGGCTGGAACCGCTGTTCCCTGGCTGCAGCAGAACCTGGGATTGACGATTTTTGAACTGGATGCGGAGAGCCTGGCCGAAGCGCTCAAGGCTTATTGGCGAGAAGCCAGCAGCGCCCTGTTGGGAGTGCTGGGAACCGTTTCCCGCGGCGGGCAGGCCGTGCTGAACTGGTTGATGAACCTGGTCCTGGTGCCGGTTGTGACGTTTTACCTGTTGCGCGATTGGGATGCCCTGGTGGAAGGGGTGCGCACCCTGATTCCCCGGAACGCCGAGCCGGTTGTCAGCGGGCTCTGCCGTGAGATCGAGGAAGTCCTTGGTGCATTCGTTCGGGGTCAGTTGATGGTGATGATCGCATTGGGCCTGATATACACGGCGGGTTTGTGGTTGCTTGGGCTGGACCTCGCGCTGATCATCGGCATGGGGGCCGGATTGCTGAGTATCGTTCCCTACCTGGGGACTTTCGTTGGTGTGGTTGCCGCCCTGATCGCCGCGGTCTTCCAGTTCCAGGACCTGTTACATCCCGTGCTGGTGGGAGTGGTATTCGCTGCAGGGCAGGCACTGGAAGGCATGGTGTTGACGCCCAAGCTGGTGGGTGACCGCGTGGGTCTGCATCCGGTGGCTGTTATTTTCGCAGTGCTGGCAGGAGGCCAATTGTTCGGTTTTCTGGGTATCCTGCTGGCGTTGCCGGTGGCTTCAGCGCTGAATGTGCTGGTTGGATTTATGCACCAGAAGTATCGGGAAAGCGTTTTGTATCTCCGGAAAGACGGGGACGCGGAGGACAGCTGAATGTTGTTTTCGCCCCAGATACCGCTGCAGCTGGAACCGAGAAGGCCGGACCGGTTCGAAGATTTCGTCGCCGGGCCTAACGCCGGCGCACTCGCGTCGGTTGAGGGCCTGCTCGATGAGCCGGGCGGCAGCCTGTTTATCTCCGGGCCGGACGGTACCGGCAAATCCCATTTGTTGAATGCCTTATGCCACTCAGCGCGGGAAGGGGGTCTGGCCGCATTTTATATCGCTATGAGCAAGCTGCCCGAGGAGGCAGCCGCCAGTCTCGAGGGCCTGCGCGTACTGGACCTGGTGTGCGTGGACGACATCGACAGCGTGGTCGGGAATCCCGTTTGGGAAAATGCCCTGTTCGCCTGTTTCAACGAGGTGCGGGCTGCCGAGGGCCGGTTGCTCGTCAGCAGCAAAGAGCCTTTGTCCAGGCTGGAGTTTTTTCTGCCCGACCTCGCTTCGAGGCTGGCCTGGGGAGTGCGACAAAAACTCCAGTTGCCGGATGATGAAGGCAAACTGGCAATCCTGAAGCAAAGAGCCAAAGCACTCCGTATCGAAGTTCCGGATGAAGTCCAGAACTACCTGATCAAATATGGCAAACGTGACATGGCGTCACTGCTACAGACCCTGGAGCATCTGAAAGATGCCGCGTTTGCAGAGAAAAGAAAAATCACCGTGCCCATGGCCCGGAAAATCCTCCGGGCCTGAGCAGGGAAGCGAAACTCCCGCATGTCCGCGCAGCGGACTCATTAACCACGTTGAGTGCAGCCGCCTTCCGCCAACGGCGGGAGCAGGGAAGCGAAACTCCTCCTATTTGAATGAGACGCGGTTGTCAATCACCAGTCCTTTCGGAGTGAAGCTGAGCGTGGACGTGTTCCTGTCCGCAATATCCCGCAATGCTTTGGCAGCGGCCTCCTGGATTTCACCGGCTTTCTCGTCGTGTGCAGATCTTTCTGCCTCCGGCACGTTGTAGGCCGTTGTGACCTGGTCGGAAAACAGCTCTTTGTAATCCAGGTATGCGCCCATGTCGTAACTGGCTGACATGAACATGCCTTCAGGACCTTTCTCCTCTTCAAGGAAACCGGGCAGGCTTTCCTCTTCACCTTCGCCCAGGGCGATTCCGATCGCGTCGCTGGACATCGCGGCATACGCGGTAACCCCGGGTGTGGGGACCATGTTTTCAGGCAGGCGCACCGGCGGATCGCCCGGTGTTATGGCCAGTTCTGAAAGATCGGGTACCATCATCTGGGCCATGCCCACCAACATTTGCGGCTGTTCAACATGCAGAGCCAGTTGACCGCGGGCGTTTTCCTGCAAGGATTGACGGCCTGCGATAAACTCCGTGACGCTTACCCTGATGCCCCGGAAATTGTTCAGGAAAGGCGGCATCGGCTGGTTCAGTTGGGTCAGGACTTCAGTCGCCTTCAGATTGAATTCGGCGAGGTGCTCACACTGGTAAGGATTGTTACTGATCGCGGTCGCTTTTTCGATCAGGAAATCACGAACGGGTCCAAATTTCAGTCCAAACGCAAATTCCACGACCTTGTCGGACAGTGCGTCAACCATCGGTATTTCCGAAACCAGCGACATCAGCTGGCCCGACAGGGATTCCGGCGCCTCCACCCGGTACTGCATGGCCACAGTGTGCTCAGTCAGATCCTGCACACCGAGGGTCATGCGGGGGGCATTATCCGCCATGCCGTGTATTTCAGAGATGCACTCGGGCGTAAGAGGTTCGCCAGAGACATGCGCCGAGGACGCCATCGCGCGCCCTGCCAGCGAATCGGGCTGAACCAGGGCATCGATGAGATCGTGTGTGTTCAGGATGCCCGAGCCGTAGGGAGTGTAATCATGGATCTTGTTCAGTTCGGCCAGCCTGGCATGGGCATCGTTGCCCGCAGGCATTTGAAGACCCAGGAAAGCGGGCAAAAGTTCGGTCTCGGCAACCAGGGGAAGAACGCCGATGGCCACGTGGTCCTCGAGGATGGAAATGTAAAATCCGACGGGGACTTCGCCGGTGTCATCATCGCTTACTTTCCAGTAAGAGACACCCTGGTATTCTTGCTCCGGGGCCGTCACGTCCGCCTGCTCCAATACGCGAAGAACGGTCGCCCTTAACGCGGCTGAATCAGACAGGCCCAGCCGGACAACCGGGAACGCGCCGACTCCGTAGATGACCTGGTTTGCGCGCAGATCGAATCCCATGCTCTCCATGCCCGCGCGATTCAGCTTGCCGTCAAGCTCGGACATGAGTGCGTGCGCCAGTTTTTCCGCCGGGTCTGCATTGCCGGGATTCCCGGCAGATTCGATGCGGGCCCTTGCCTGGCTCAGCTGTTCCTGCATGGACTCGAGCACCGGCTGTGCTTTTGCCAGGTAGCTGTCCAGGACGTCTTCCGGAATGGGCTCGAGGTTGGCAGCAACGTAGGGCGTATCTGCCGGAACGAAGGCCAGCAGGTCATTGCCGCCGTTATCCGGTACGGCTGAAACCTGTTCATCGCTTTTCCCACAAGCCGCCAACATAAGCAGCGTTGCAAGGGTCAGGGTGAATATTCGCAAATGGGTCATTTCAGTTTTCCAAAAATACTATGTGTGAAGGTGTTATACCACACTACAACACTAAAGACAAATAATTTATGAAAGTAAAACCTGATTCAGCTTATCCAGTCTTTCGGGCGTGCCGATGTCGTCCCAGGAGCCGGCGAATGTTTCACCGGTCACGAGGTGATCGGTCATTGCGGTTTTCAGCAGGGGTACGACCGAAAATTTGCCCGGCTTGCAGGAGCCAAACAGCCGCGGATTGTAAACACCGATGCCGCTGAAAGTCAGCCTGGCGTCACCGGTCTCCCTGATCCGGCCGCAGTCCAGCGCGAAATCGCCCCCGGGGTTGTGCACGGGATTGGGCACCATCACCAGGTGGGCCCAGTCGCATTTAACGGCCCGCAGCCGGGAGAAGGAATAATTCGTCCAGACGTCGCCGTTGATGACCAGGAAAGGCGCAGAACCCAGCATCGGGAGCGCCTTGAATATGCCCCCGCCCGTTTCCAGTGCTTCGGGCTGCTCATCGGACCAGTGAATATGTATTCCCCAGCGCCCGCCGTTCCCCAGTGCTTCGGGCAACATCGAGCCCAGATGGCCCTGGTTGATCACAATTTCCCGGAAACCGCCGGCAGCCAGCGCTTCCAGGTGGTATTCGATCAGTGGCTTGCCGGCAATCGGCACCAGCGGCTTGGGTACTTCGTCCGTCAGTGGCCGCAGGCGTTCACCCCGGCCGGCTGCCAGTATCATGGCGCGCATTCTTTCTGCTCCAGCATCAGCTTGAATTTCCGGAACTCAGGGTAGAGGGGTAACACGTCCAGCAGGTACTGGTAGAAACGGGGGATCATTTCCACGTATCCCTGTTTACCGTCGCGGTGTTTCAGGCGGGCGAAAATGCCCACTATTTTCAGATTTCGCTGCAAACCCATCCAGTCGCAGCGGCGAATCCATTCTTCGCGGGTGCACTTGACCGGCAGCATGACATGGGCGGCGGACATCCAGGATTCCAGTCTCGGCCTGGGCCAGGCGACGTAGCGGTCCCAGATCAGTGAGACCAGGTCATAACTCACGGGTCCGCGGAGGCCATCCTGGAAATCGATGATTCCGGGACCGGCAGGTGTTTCCAGCAGGTTGCAGGAATGGAAGTCCTTGTGGACGAAAACCTGTGGCTGATCCTGAGCCGATTCGACTAATTGTGAACATGTCTCGTCCCATATGATCTGTTCATTGCCGCTCATCGGTCTTTGCCGGTGGGTTTCAAGGTACCAGGATTTGAACAGGTCGAGTTCGGCCAGAAGCGCTTCGGCGGAATAGTCCGGCAGACCGTTCGTATTCACCCGCCGTGCCATACCGTCCAGCAAACCGAAAAGCTCCGGAAAAATCGCGTCCACCGTGTTTTCGCTGATCAATTCGCGGTAAAGGGTGTCGCCGAAGTCTTCCAACAGGCCAAAACCCTTTTCCAGGTCAAAAGAAAGGATCGATGGTGCGTTCAACCCGGCTGATTTGAGGCGGTGGGCAATGTCCACGAAGGGGGCGGAATCTTCTTTCTCCGGAGGGGCATCCATCAAAATGACAGAGCGCAAGCCGTCGTGGAACCGGAAGTAGCGCCTGAAACTGGCATCGCCCGATACCGGTTCCAGTCCGACTTCATCCCGCCCCAACTGGCTTGCCGCCCATGAAGCGGCGGCTATCTGCCGGGAGTCGGTCGGTGCCTGCACACCCGCGTTTTTCAGTGTCATCGATACATTCTGCCGCAATAGCTGCTGACTTGAAACGGTAAGGCCTTTAAACAGTACTTATATGGTACTATATAAGAATGCTGAGGATCTCAAAATTAACTGACTATGCCATTTTGATGATGGTGGAGATGACCCGGGATGGCGGGATGTTGAGCGCACATGCACTGGCTGAGCGTGTCCACGTGGAGACGCCCACTGCCAGCAAGGTGCTGAAACTCCTGGCGGGAAACGGACTGCTGGAATCCTACCGGGGCGCCAACGGCGGCTACCGCGTAAAACGCGAGGCATCGGACATCAGTGTGGCTGAAGTCATCGCGGCGATTGAAGGACCCATAGCCATGACCGAATGCAGTGTGGAAGAAGGACTGTGCAGCCAGGAAGACCAGTGCGAGCTCCGTGGCAACTGGCAACGGATCAGCCTGGCCGTTGCGCAAGCGCTCAGGGAAGTCAGTCTGGCCGAGATGTCCGCTCCGATGGGCGGCAAGCCAAACCCACTGCAAATCACAACACTGAACACCGCTTGAACAGGCCGGAAAAGACATGAGCAATGATCAAACCACACCGGATACGAGTTCCGTAGACCATTTCGTACAACAGAAATACCGCCACGGATTTGTTACTGATATCGAATCCGAAACGGTGCCGCCGGGGCTGAACGAAGACGTTGTGCGCTGGATTTCAGCACGCAAGGAAGAACCGGAATGGCTGCTTGAATGGCGACTCCAGGCTTATCGCCGCTGGCTCGAAATGCAACAGCCGGACTGGGCACATTTACAGATCGACCCGGTCGATTTCCAGGCCATATCCTATTTCTCGGCGCCCAAATCCGACAAGGACCGGCCCCAAAGCCTGGATGAAGTCGATCCAAAGTTGCTGGAAACCTACGACAAGCTGGGCGTTCCACTGCACGAGAGGGCCCGGCTTGCCGGTGTTGCCGTGGATGCGGTATTCGACTCGGTGTCCGTCGGCACGACTTTCCGTGAAGAACTCAAGAAGGCCGGCGTGATTTTCTGTTCGTTTTCCGAAGCGGCCAGGGATTACCCCGAGTTGGTGCAAAAATACCTCGGAACGGTCGTTCCGCCACGGGATAATTTTTTCGCGGCGCTCAACTCGGCTGTCTTTTCCGATGGCAGCTTTGTGTACATTCCCAGGGGCGTGCGCTGCCCGATGGAATTGAGCACCTACTTCAGGATCAACGCGGCCGAAACGGGACAATTCGAGCGAACCCTCATCATTGCCGAAGACAACAGCTATGTCAGTTACCTGGAAGGCTGCACGGCCCCGATGCGTGATGAAAACCAACTGCAGGCGGCAGTGGTGGAACTGGTGGCGCTGGAAGACGCCGAGATCAAGTACTCGACGGTGCAGAACTGGTACCCGGGCGACCCGGAGACCGGTGTCGGCGGGATCTACAACTTCGTCACCAAGCGGGGTCTCGCCGAGGGACGCAAGTCGAAGATCTCCTGGACCCAGGTCGAGACCGGGTCGGCGATCACCTGGAAGTACCCCAGCGTCATCCTGAAGGGTGACGAGTCGGTCGGCGAGTTCTATTCGGTGGCGCTCACCAAGGGCCGTATGCAGGCCGATAC
>JARFQZ010000183.1 GCA_029287515.1 Lysobacterales bacterium | reverse complement strand
TCGGTTTCATCGGCCACTGCCAGCCAGCGACTTTCCAGGCGTTGCAGGTCAGACTGGTCCTGTTCCCAGCGGTCGCTATGGCCCAGCGATTCCATGCGTGCACAGATCTGTTCAGACTCGGCGCGTATACGCGCCGGACGTTCCTCGGCCTCGCGCCGGGCGTCCAGCCGCGCCCGTGCCTGGCGGCTGACCTGCTTGTCAGACTTGCGGGTCTGCCGGTAGACCGCTTCCAGCACCGAGGTTTCGGTGATGCGGTCAAGCGCCGCCAGGCGGTTCTCCGCGACTGGATCGTTGATGGCGATGTCACGCAGGACTGATTCGCGGCTGATGCGGTCCTGGACAGATTTGCGCAACTCGGTCTCGCTGCCATTCAGGGCCACGAATTTCAGTAAATCCTCTTCCGGGTGCCGCGACAGGAAATCCAAACGCAGTTCAAGCGCCGGGCTCTCCTGGCGGTTACCTGCAAGCAGCTGAGACAGCCGTGTCTGGGCAAACTCGCGGACATCTTTATCACTGTCCTGGTGAGCGGCGGCGTGTATCACGGCGAGATCGTTTATCCGCCGCAGCGCCAGCCGTCGAATTGACGGGGCTTCATCCTCACTGGCGATTTTCGTCAGTGTGGCGTCGTCTTCGGACGACATTGCCTGTACCGCCTGGCGTCGGATAGCCGGATCGGGGTGCTGCCATTTTGGCTTGAAAAATCGTAACAGGGCCATGCAAGTATTCTCTGCGTTATGTTTCTGATCATGGTCTGTGGGGGGTCGAAAACCCGATTTTCTCACGAAAACGTCTCCGAGGGAAAATCCATGCGGCGGCGGGAATTAAAGATAAGCCGGGAAATCTCGATAACAGGGACAGGAATCAGGTGACGGATACGGATATGAAGGTTATTGCCATGGGACTGCTTGCCACGCTGCTGCTGATTGGCCTGGCGCCGTTTGCCGCAGAAGCCATGATACTGATTATCCTTGAGTTTGGGTCGCCATCTTTGTTTCAACCCTGATCTGTTCGTGCCAGCGCAGGCTTCAGCTGCGCTTCCGGTCTCCAAGCTGTTGCTGGATGGTCTTCAGTAATGCTTTGATACTAAGAGGCTTTTCGAGATAATCGTTAACACCTGCCTGCAGGCATTGTTCCCGGTCTCCGGGCATTGTCAGGGCCGTCATTGCGATGACGGGTATCTCTCCAATTATTGAATCCGCCCTGATCTGTCGTGTGGCCTTCAGACCGTCCATACAGGGCATCTGGATGTCCATCAGTATGATATCGGGATGGATTTCGCGTGCGGCAGCCAGTGCCTCGACGCCGTCTTTTACCGCGAATACCTGGTAGCCGCGAGACCTTAACACCTTGGTCAGCAGGGTCGAATTGGCCTCATGATCCTCGGCCAGCAGAATCGTGGCACCCTGTCCAGGCTCGAGGTCGTCGACAGCAGAGTCGGAATCTTCACGCGGGCGCTCTGAATGGGGGGTTCCTGGCGGCTCCGCGGTCCACGGCAGTGTAACGGTGAATTGACTCCCCTTGCCCGGGTCGCTGGCAACGGAAATACCACCGCCATGCAGTTCCGCCATACGGTAGGCGAGTACCAGCCCCAGACCGGTTCCCGCATGATGACGGGTGAGTTGGCTTTCGAGTTGAACGAATGGTTTAAACAGTTTCCCCATGTCTTCCTGCGGTATTCCAATACCCTTGTCCCATACCGTAAAAGTCGCCACACCGGACACTACGTCTGCTTTGACCCGCATACCGATCGATCCACCTTCAGGCGTGAATTTGACCGCGTTGCTCAGCAGGTTGACGAACAACTGCTTGAGGCGCTGGGCATCACCCTGAATAAACTGAACCATGGAATCAATATCCGACGACACCTCGAGGTTTTTCTTCTGGGCAGGTTGGCGTATCAGTCTCAGACTCGCTTCGCACAGCTGCGGCACCGAGACCTCTTCAAGTTTCAGTTTTATTTTGCCGGCCTCGACCTTGGTGACGTCCAGGATGTCGTTGATAATCGAAAGCAGGTGCTGCGCGCTCTCCTCGATATTGGATACCGCTCGCGCTGCGTCGGTAACCAGTTCACCGTACAGTCCGTCCATCAGCATCTCGGAAGTGCCCATGATGGTGGTCAGCGGGGTGCGGAATTCATGACTCATCGCAGCCAGAAACTCGTCCTTGGCGCGCGCGCTACGTGCCAGTTCAGCGTTGCTCAGGTTCAGCTCCGCAGTGCGCTCCTCAACGCGCCTGGCAAGTAGTGTGCGTTCCGCCTGTAGCGCCTTGTGCGCCTGTGCAAGCGCGAGATCTGCCTGCTTTCGCTTGCTGATGTCAGAGAACAGGACCACGGCGCCAATCAATTTTCCCGCGTGTCGGATAGGGTAGGAACTGTATTCAACCGGGATACCCGTCCCGTCAGCACGCCAGAAAATTTCATCGTCCACGTGACAGACTTTTCCCGTCCTGAAGGTATGCGTCGCAGGACACTCATCGAACGGAAAGAAGGATCCATCCGCCTTGGTATGATGCATCAGGGAATGAATTTCCTTGCCGAGCAGGTCATCGGCACTGTTGTATTTCAGCATGCTCACGCCTGCGGGATTGACAAATATGCAATGACCGTCAGTATCCACTCCATAGATGCCTTCACCTGAAGAATCCAGCAGCAGGCGGGTGCGTTCCACGCTCTTACGCAGGTTGTTCTGATACTCCACTAAATTGTCCTGCATGGTTTTCAACGATTGCAGCAGCTGCGCTGTTTCACCGCGCCCGTAAACTGAAATCTCACCGGTAAGATTGCCGTCTGAGATCCGCCTGGCGATCCCGGTGGCCGCTGAGATCGGCTTGCCAATGACGTAGTCTGCAAACCACATCAACAAGACGACCGCCAGGGTCAACCCCCCAAGCGCAACCAGCAGGATTCGTTTTCCGGTTTTACCAGCTTCTGCCGCAATCTCGGCGAGTCGTGTTTCTTTTTCCGCCAGCGTGGCGCTGACAACCTGATCCAGAAGGTTGGTTGGTTTGCGGTCTATGCCACGGACCAATTTGTCCACAAATATATGCGGGTTCTGCTTCTGTTGGAGATAGGAAGAGAGGGCCTCACGGTATTGATTGCCCAGTTTCTGGTGTGCGTGGTAAAAAGCCTGCGTCGTGATTTTTATCTCCGAGCCATCGTCCAGTAACGGCAGCAGCACTTCGAGTGTATTGCGGGTGTTCCGTTCCTCATCGTAGAACTGGTTCAAATAGCGTTCGTAGAGTTCGGGTTCGTGCCCGCGTAACAATACGTTTTTCCATTCCTGGACCTGTTTTTTGAAGTGAACCTGGGCCGACAGGCTGGTGGTCACGATCTGATTCGCCCAGCGACTGACCTGTTCGGAGCTCTTGGCCGCCTGTTCGTAGGCATGGAATGCATAGAGTCCGATGGCCAGATTTAAGGCCAGTACGATACTGAGAGAGAGTACAAGTTTTGTCCGAATACTCATTCCGGGCGCCAGTTCAAGGTGCTCAATTCGTGACGTATTGCGTTAAACAATTAGAGATTAGAGCAGCATTCCAGCGTTGCCAACACATTTCGTCGATCGGTACAGTCTGGTGCGTCCTCTGTACATTTACGTCAAAAAGATCAGGGTGGGCGAAGTGCCCGGGTTACGCGAGTACGTTGACGAGTTCACCAACGAGTGGACACTCGGCCCGGACGGCTATCTGGTGGATGAAGGACTGATCCCGCTGCCGAAGGAAGAAAGGAAGAAAAACTACTACATTGCCCGGGAACTCAAGCCGCTTTCCATTGACGATCTTTGAACCGTCAGATGCCTTCCGGTCGTTTTGTGCTGGCCGGCTGAGCGGTCCCGGCGTAATGTCTCAGAGTCTCCTGTTTTTCCATAGCAGTACAAGTGCTGCAACAGCGAGTCCTGCCAATACCACCTTGGCGATGCCGCTGACGCTCAGTGTGCCCTTGGCAGGTGCTGACGGTCTGTCCCGGTTATTCGCAGCAGCGAAATCATTGTGGACACGCGCCTCGGCTTCTGGATTCTGAACCGCCTCGATAGCCTGATTCCGCTCAGGTTCAACGTCCAGCTCCGCTTCCGGGGTCAGCGTGATACGTGCGCGCCTGCTCATATGTACATCACCATCTCGTCTCGATCCATTCAAAAAGGCTGCGTATCTCGTTTGCCGCTTTTCCGGTGGCGTCGAATTCGGTTACCGCCCGCCCGTCAATGAAGGCGTGACTGAATGCGGCCCGCTGCGAGACACTTACCGGTGAAACCGGCAGGCCGTATACGCCAAGCGCTTCGCGGGCCTCCCTGACAATCGCGGTTTCCCCGCTGTGGTGTGGCGGCGGGCAGGCATTGAGCACCACGGCGCCCTGGCTGCCCTGTTTCTTGACAATCTTTACCGATTCGCCAATCGCTTCCAGGTCGAGAATGGCGGGCCTGCTGATGATAAGCACCAGGTTAGCCAATTCCGCCGCGGTGGCCGCCTCGTGACTGCTGTGGGGGGCTGTATCCAGCAACACCAGGTCTTTTCCCTCGCGACCTGAGTCCGCTAATACTCCGGCTAGATCCCCCACCTCACGACGAAGAACTTCGGGCGTATCGCGTTGCCGCCGGCGTTTCCAGGCGCTCGCGCTGGCCTGCGGATCGATATCGATCACCGTGACCTTACGACCCAGTTCGCTGGCCAGCACGGCGAGGTGGAGGCACAGGGTTGTCTTGCCCGTTCCGCCTTTCTGAGCAAGCAAACAGATTGTTTTCGTCATGGCTCAATAACTCGTTATCCAGTAGCGCTGCTCCTGCTATTCTGACGCGAATTACCAGTGTCGTCCAATGCCAGCCTTGTCCAATATGAAATGAGTCTGAAGGGAGGTTGGTGATTCTAATATGAAATGAGTCTGAAGCCGGCAGGAGATCCGTTCATGATGGGAGGATGAAAACCATCATGAAACTCGAAGACTTAACGACCATTGATCAACTTGTAGATTTCCTGTCAGGCACCCAGGCGGTGGCCTTTTCGGTCATCAGTGACAAGGACGCCGGCTACCGCTGGATTCAGGGAGAGCTGGTCAAATTCCGCTATCTGAAACTCTCCCGCCAAGGAAAAGGGGTGGTGATCCGCTACCTGATGAAGATCAGCGGTTACTCCCGCCAGCAGCTCACCCGGCTGATTGCCCAGTACCGCAAGACGGGCAAGCTCAAACGCCGCCAGCGCACCGTATCCGGCTTTAAGCTAAAGTACAGCGAGAAGGATATCCGCCTGCTGGCAGCGATGGATGAGCGCCATGACACACCCTGTGGTCCGGCGGTCAAGAAGCTGTGTGAGCGGGCCTGTGAGGTCTTTGGACAGACGGAGTACACCGCGCTTGCCTCGATTTCTGTGAGCCATCTGTACAACCTGAGAAAGTCGATTGCCTATACCCGGCACAGGCGTCACTTTGAAAAAACCCAACCCAAGCCATCGAAGATCGGCGAACGCCGCAAACCACAGCCCAATGGCAAGCCAGGCTATATTCGCATCGATACGGTACATCAAGGGGATTTAGACAAACAGAAAGGCGTTTACCACATCAATGCCGTCGATGAAGTCACTCAGTTTGAGGTCATGTTTAC
>JARFQZ010000176.1 GCA_029287515.1 Lysobacterales bacterium | reverse complement strand
ATCTCTGCTCGCCGGCGTCTGTGCCGGTATTGCCCAGGCGTTCCATTGGAACGTCTGGGTCCTTCGCGCCCTGTTCGTGGCCTTCCTGCTGACAAAAACCCTCTGGGCGATCGTGGCCTATGCCGTGCTGGCCGTCATATTCATTATTTTTGACGACCAGTTGCCCAGCGGCTCAGATGACGGCGAGAACCTTTCTTCGCCTGAATTGTCGGCCAGGAATCAGCGGATCGCAGACCTGGAGAAGCGTTTCAAGGATCTCGAAAACGGCCATTAACCGCCCCGCCCCGAGTCCTGCACGAGCTTCCGGCTGGTGTGATTGAATCGGCGCAGCATGAGCCCGGCTGCAACGGTAAGACCGGCAATCATGCCTACCCACATCCCTGCCGGTCCCATACCGCGATTGAAGGTCAGGTTGTACCCCAGCGTCATACCGACAATCCAGAAAGAAATGATCATGTAGACCATCGGCATGCGGGTGTCCTTGTAACCGCGCAGCGCGCCGGCAGCGACCATCTGCAAGCCATCGGGGTACTGGAAAATGGCGGCGTAAAACAACAGGCTTACCGCCAGGGGCGCGACCACCGCATCGCTGGTGTAGATGCTCACGATCAAGCCGGGAAAAAGGAACATTGCAGCTGCGCTCATCGTTTGAAACCCAAGCACAATGGCTACTCCGATCATCCCGGCATATCGTGCGGCCTCCGGCTCCTGTCTCCCAATGGCATTCCCGACGCGGATCGAAATCGCACTGGAGAGGCCGACGGGAATCATGAACATCAGCGCCGAAAAATTGATGGCAATCAAATGGGCGGCCGCCGCAACCGGCCCGAGCCGGCCGATCAGCAGCGCAGCCCCAACGAACAGGCTGCCTTCGACGAATATTGCGATGGCGATGGGCACGCCCACTTTCAACAGGGACCAGATTTTCTGCCAGTCGGGGGCCTCCACGTAGGACATCAGGGCAAAAGGCCGGTAGTGACGATGCATGTGGATATAAAGCACAAGCAACAGGAATTGCAGCCAGATCACGATGGACGTGGCATACCCGCAACCCACGGTCCCCAGCGCCGGGAAACCCAGTTTCCCGAACATCAACACGTAGTTGAGAGGAATGTTCAGCAACGCGCCGGCGATACCGTAAAGCATGGTGGGCGTGGTATTGCCCGTGCCTTCGCTGAAAAACCGCAAAAGAAACACCAGGCTGAGTGCGGGCGCCCCCCAGGCCAGCGCCCGGAGATAACCCGCCGCTTCCGGCACGATCACCGGGTCGATGCTGAACGCCGTGAGCAACGGCTCGCTGAACCAGCAGACCAGGGCAAAGGGCCCTCCGAGCGCCAGCGCGATCCAGAACGCCTGCCGGGTCTGGGATGCCGCCTCGGATTTCATCTGCGCCCCGTCCAGTTGGGCCACGCTGGGCTGAACCACCATCAGCGTGCCGAGAATGAACATCAGCATGGAAGACCAGACAGCACCGCCAATACCCAGCGCGGACAGGGCGATTTCCTTTTCCGGCAGCCTTCCCGCCATTACCGTGTCGATGAAATTCATGCTGAACACGGCCAGCTGCCCGATGATCACCGGGCCTGCCAGCTTCATGGTCCGGGCAATTTCAGCGGGGTGGTTTTTTTCTTTGGTTATACTGTTCATGCGAGCCGATCATTGTACAGGAGTAAGAACGGACCAATGAGCCTCACGGCATTCCTCAGCGGGGCTTCCGGCTTCGTAGGCTCCAACCTGGCCAGGGAGCTTGTTTCGCAGGGCTGGAACACCCACGTGCTGGTGCGGCCGGATTCCTCTTTGACGGAGCTTGAAGGCATATCGCTCACGGTGCACGAAGGCGACCTTACCGACCGGGATTCGCTGATATCGGCCATGCCCGCCGATGTCGATGCCGTGTTCCACGTCGCGGCCAGCACCAACTTCTGGTCGCGGAAAAACGACGAGCAGGACCGGGTCAACATGGGTGGCACCCGGCACATGATAGACGCGGCAGAGTCGGCAGGGGCTAAGCGCTTCATCCACACATCGAGCTTTACCACCTGGGGTTTCCGGAATGGCGAAGTGAGCGAGAAGAGCGACAGGACCGCAAATACCGACTGGATCAATTACGTCCGCAGCAAATACCTTGCGGAGGAAACCGTGCTCCGGGCAAATGAAGCAGGCAGGATTGATGCCGTGATCCTGAACCCCGCCCATATCCTGGGGCCCGGAGACCTGAACAACTGGTCGCGGATGATCCGGATGGCTGACCAGGGGAAACTGATAATGGCGCCGCCGGGCGGCGGCAATTTTTGCGATGTCCAAAAAGTTGCCCGTGCACATGTCCAGGCATTCAACCGGGGCAGGAGTGGTGAAAAATACCTGCTTGGCGGCGAGTACGCAGACTTCACCGAAGTCGTTAGAATCACCGGGGAAGTGCTGGGCAAGCGCGTTCCCCGCTCAGCGGCACCGGCCTGGACCATGCGGGCATGGGGACAGGTAAATGCAGCTTTCGCCCGGTTGACCGGAAACCCACCGGACATTACGCCGGAATCGGCGGCGATGGTTTCCTACCGGATGGCCTGCGATTCCGGCAAAGCACAAACTGAACTGGATTATGAATTTACTCCCCTTCAAACCTTGATAGAAAATACCGCTGAATGGATGAAAACCAAAGGGTTGCTGTAATGAGCACTGACACCAACAAGGCATTGACGATCGCGAGCAATCGGCTGGCCGGATCAACAAATTGCATGAACTGTGGAACAGACCTGCAGGGGCCGTTTTGCCACTTTTGCGGTCAGCCTGACAAGAACTTCATGCGTTTTTTTCCGGTACTGATGCGGGAACTGCTGGAGGATTTCCTCGATTTTGACTCCAGGTTCATGCGCACGATTAAGCCTCTGCTGTTCAAACCAGGAAAACTGACTCGCGATTATCTCGACGGCAAACGTTTCCGCTACGTGCCACCGTTGCGACTCTACATCTTTTCGAGTATTGCTTTTTTCTTCCTCGCCGCAATCCTGGCGGGCCATTCCATCAAGATCAATACCGAAACCACTGAAGAAGGCGATATCAGCAGCATCCAGATCAACACCGACGATATGGAGGAACTGGACCAGGCACTGGAGAAGCTGGATCCGGAAGTCGCTGCAGAAGTGAAATCCGGTATCGAAGAGGTCGAGGAAGATGACCATGACCATCTGCAGTTCAATGACGAGCCGTGGGATCGCGAAACCAACCCGCTGATCGTCCCGTTCCTGCCGGACGGGGTGAATGACTGGATCAACGATGAAATCGAGGAGTCTCCGCAGAAGGGCAGAGAAATAGAGGCCAACCCTAACCTGATCACGGACAAGATTTTCGAACTGCTGCCTGCCACCATGTTCGTACTGCTGCCAATCGTCGCGCTACTGCTGAAGTTCTGGTACCTGTTTGCGAAAAAATATTACGTCGAGCACCTGATTTTTGCCCTGCACAACCACTCTTTCATTTTTGTCGTTCTGTTGATCATCATGCTGGTCAACACCTACGCGGGCTGGCGTGACCCTGGAGAAATTGGAGGCTGGACCACCGCGGCGAACTCGATTAACGCCGCATTCGGTATCTGGGTGCCGGTATACATGCTGGTCTCGCTGAAACGGGTTTACCAACAGGGTTGGCTGCTGACCGTTCTCAAGTTCAGCTGTATCGGGATTTCGTACCTCACGCTGCTGTTGCTGGCCACGACCATTGTTGCCCTGACCAGCTTCGTGCTGCTTT
>JARFQZ010000156.1 GCA_029287515.1 Lysobacterales bacterium | reverse complement strand
GCGCTGTGGTCGTGGTCGAGAAAATAATCCTTGCGGATGGCCTTCATGTCGGTACAGAGCCCTTCGCCCACGTCGAGCCCGAACGTTTTCAGCGCCATCCTTTTCCACTTGGTGGCTGCCTGCACCACTTGTGCATCCATGCGCCGCTCCAGGCCGAGGCCGCACGGGAACTCTACCGGGGTTCTCGAGCCGTCGCGGTCCAGCATGTCATTTACCCCGCTGTTGCGGTCGACGATCAGCGGGACCTGCACCATCATCAGGTTCAGCTCCCTGCACAGGTTTTCTTCTATGTAGTGCTTCACCCCGAATAGCACTTTCATGGTCTCTTTGGGGGTCAGGATCGAGTCGTAATTCTTCGGCAGAATCTTCGCCACTTCTTCATAAGTGCTGATTCCGGGACCGGCCAGGTCCGCTTGTTTGTTAGTCATTATCAATCTCCGGTTTTACCCATTACCCGGGCATTTTGGCGAGTATTAACCGGTCTGCGCAATGATGTTTGTCAAGACTCTCAGGCAAGACAGGAGAAGCGTTTCAGCCAATTTCCCGTTCGCGCTGTCGCGACCGGATCATGGATGAATTCAACAGGTACTCCTTCGTTTTCCCGGGGTCGCTGACGATGTCCTGCAAGCCCTTCCAGATCACGTCGCGCTGCCCGGGGTCTGTCTCACAGCGCCACCGGTCATTGCGAGCTGCCAGTCTCTGGATGTCCTCTGTCACGACGGTTCGGCGGCGGCGCGAGTACCGGTCCAGCAACCGGTCATCCTTGCCGTTCAGGACCGGCACCAGGTGCTCCACGAGGCACTGCGCGTCGTGAATCCCGGCATTCATTCCGAACCCTCCCGCCGGGCTGTCCAGGTGGGCTGCATCGCCTATAAACAGGACATGTCCGTACCGGAACGACTCCAGGCAACGCTGCTCCAGGTTGTAGTAATTTCGCTGCAACACCCTGTATGGCTCTTCTGAAGGAAAGATCGATTGCAGGTGAGATTCGATGACCTCATCGGAAAGGGCCTGCTCGGCGGATTGGTCCGGTCGAGGTGCATAGGAAAAACGCCACAAATTGCGAATTTGCTTCAGGCTGTAGTATCCAGAGTCGGTCCAGACATAATTGACCCCGATGATTCCGGGTATGTCGTGCTGAAACGGATGATCCAGAACCAGCGAAACCGAAGCCATGGGCAGCGGGCGCCCCTCAAACGCAAGGCCCAGAAGCCTTCGAATGGTGCTGTTGGCTCCATCCGCAGCGATCAGCCACGAAGCCCTTATTTCATATTCACCCCCGGGGCGCAGCGCCTTTATCAGGACATCACCCTTCCGGTCTTCAGCCTCCGAGATTTCGTGCGTAAACCGGATTTCGAACAATGGGCTGCCAACAAGGTACTCAACAACGATATTGCTGAAATGAAATTGCTCACATTGCAAGCGAAACGGAAACCCGGTGCTGTCCCTGATACATTCCAGGTCGAATACGGCATGTTGCTTGGTGCCGTGAATCATGTATTGCCAGCCCTGAGTGATCGAGCCGCGAAAAACCAGGGGATCTGCGAGGCCCAGGGGGTCCAGCAGGTCCAGCGTGGCCGGGTGAAATGTCGAGGCCCGCATATCCATTGCCAGCCCGTCATTCTTTTCCAGCACCAGCACCCTGTGACCCGCACGCACCAGTAAGACCGCAGCAAAGAGGCCTGCAGGACCGGCGCCGGCGATTACAACGGGATTGGTGCGCGGGTTCATGGGATGCTACGCTCCGGAAATTTGCTCAGCGATAGTATGACGCCAGATTCTGCGAGTATACTTCTTCCATGACTGCTGTACTTGCGATCGATCAGGGGACCACTGGCTCGACCGCTCTCGTTTTCTCTCGGGAGGGTGACATCATTGGCCGGGCCTACCGGGAATTTAGACAGTTTTATCCCGCGCCTGGTTGGGTCGAGCACGATCCTGAAGAAATCTGGCGGGTCAGCCAGGCCGTCATGGCCGAGGCCCTGGCCTCATCCGGCGTTGATTCCAATGGCCTGTCTGCTATCGGTATCACCAATCAGCGCGAAACCACCGTGATCTGGGACCGTGAGTCCGGCGAGCCGGTGCATCGGGCAGTCGTCTGGCAGAGCCGCCAGAGTGCCGGAATTTGTGAACGTCTGAAAGCAGATGGCGTGGAACCGCTCATCCGGGAAAAAACCGGCCTGATGATCGATCCCTATTTCGCAGGCACCAAAATCCGGTGGATTCTTGACCAGGATCCGCAGCTGCAGCGAAGGGCAGAGGCCGGCGATCTCGAGTTCGGCACGATCGATAGCTGGCTTTTGTGGAAGCTGACCGGGGGCACTGCAAAGGCCGGCGCCCTGCACAGAACCGATCCAACCAATGCATCACGCACATTACTCTATGACATCCATGAGCAAACCTGGAACGAGGAGCTTTGCTCTATTCTGGATGTCCCCCTGTCCATGCTTCCGGAAGTCCAGCCCAGCGCCAGCATTTTTGGGGAGACGGACCACATCGACGGACTTCCCTCCGGAGTCCCGATTGCGGGCATCGCGGGTGACCAGCAGGCCGCACTCTACGGCCAGGGTTGCTGGGAACCGGGCCAGGCAAAGAATACCTATGGAACCGGCTGTTTTATGCTGATGAACATGGGGCTTCAGCATCCGATAAGCCGTCACGGTCTGCTGACGACGATCTGTTGTGATGCACAGGGTGCGCCCGCCTATGCGCTCGAGGGTTCGATTTTTATAGCAGGCGCCGCGGTGCAGTGGCTGCGTGATGAGCTGCAGATCATTAAAGATCCCGCTGAAACGGATGCGCTTGCCCGTCAAGTCGAAGATAACGAAGGTGTGTACCTGGTCCCCGCCTTCGCAGGGCTCGGTGCGCCCTTTTGGGACATGGAGGCGCGCGGAGCATTGCTGGGCCTTACCCGGGGATCCGGTCGCGCCCATATCGCGCGGGCAGTTCTGGAGTCGATCGCCTACCAGTCACGGGGTGTCGCCGAGGCAATGGAGCAGGATTCCGGGATCGAGCTCAACGAACTCAGGGTGGATGGAGGAGCATCGAACAACGACTTCCTGATGCAGTTCCAGGCAGACATACTCAATGTGACTGTTGACCGGCCAAAAATGGTTGAAACCACCGCCGCAGGCAGCGCCCAGCTTGCCGGGCTGACGGTAGGGGTATGGAGCAGCCCGTCTGAACTGGACCGTATCAGGCGGACCGAGTGCCGCTTCGAAGCACAAATGGACGAAGCACAACGCGAAGCGCTTTATGCGGGCTGGCTTGAAGCAGTAACCCGAGTCAGCAGCGGCAGTAAAAAGTGAACCGGTGACTGATCGGCCGTCAGGACAGTTTCAGGACCCGCCCGGCGGGGCAGTTCATCATTACAGTGGCCATATCACCACCAGTGACCGGCTTGACCTGTTCTGGCAATCGTGGGCGGTCCCTGAACCCCGTGGAGTGATTGTTATCATTCATGGGCTTGCAGAACATTGTGGGCGGTACCAGGAGACAGGCGAGTTCTTCGCAGCAAACGGGTGGGCGGTTTACGCTTGCGACCTGCGATCTCACGGCCTGAGCCCTGACCCCCCCGGTGCGGGGCGTGTACACGTAAACCGCTTCAACGATTTCCTGCTCGATACCGATGCACTGGTCGAGAGCGCGCGTTCCCGTCATAAAAATCTCCCCGTTTATCTTCTGGGACATTCCATGGGCGGGCTGGTCACTATCCTTTACGCGATGCAGAAGCCCCAGAAGCTGGCCGGCGCCATTGTTTCCTCGCCCGCGCTGGGAACCCATCCGGATTTCAAACCGCCACTGTATCTCAAATTGATGGTGAGTATACTTTCCCGGCTTGCACCACGATTGCGGGTTGAGAGCAATTTAGACGCCCAGGCAATTTCGAGAGATAAGACCGTGGTCGAAGCCTATCTGAATGATCCGCTGGTCTCAAAGAAGGTTTCCACTCGATGGTACTCTGAGATCATCAAGTCGATGAAGACGGCCCATGAGAGTGCATCAGGCCTGAAGACTCCCATGCTGGTGATGCAATCAGGCGCCGACCGGCTGGTTGACCCCTCCGCCCCTGCTCGCTGGGTCGAGGAGACACCGGCGGGAATGGTCGAGTCAGTCCTTTGGGAGGGTCTGTATCACGAAATGTTCAATGAACCTGAGAAAGGCCAGGTCCGGTCGAAAGTACTCGATTGGCTGGTCACCCGCGCCGCCCGCTGAGCCACCGTTTGAATTTGACCCCGGCCAGAGGGTCTTTTGATTCAATCCCCGCAGCGAAAAGCCTGGTGCAGCAGATTCAGCCTGGTCTTCCCACCACTGATGACGACCTGGTAAAGCCGGTCATAAATACCTTCGTCAAATTCTTCCCGCACACCCCCGGTGAGCATCCCCGCCAGCACGCCCGTGGTATTACTGTGGCCAACTACCAGGGCATTCTGCCGCCTTTTCAGCAATAACCGGGAGAGCACTTCGAGATTACCCGGGTCGTAAATCCCTGTTTCCAATGAAAGGGGTTCGGCTATGGGGCGAGCCGTGGCCAGCGTGCGCTCAAAATCGGAGCTATAGATTTTTTCGAGCTCTGCATCGGCCAGGATCTTTGCGAGGGCTTCAGCTCTTGCGGCGCCACAATCGGACAGGCCGGGATTGGCCGGATCTGCGGGATTTGCATCCTTCTCTCCATGCCTGACGAGGTAGATGGAGAAAATATCGCCGCTGTCTCGGGCAAACCCAACAGCGGTCGATCCGAGAATCAACAGCGCGACAAAAAACAGCTTAACCATCAGGTTCCCAGAAAAACAATCGCAAGACCGCAGCCAAGTATGGCGCTGCCTGCAAGCGCGTGGCCGAAACGCTCAAACCGATTGAACCTGACGGCACCAAGACCCGCAACCGCAAAGGCCACGATCAGGGTCATGGTCAGGACCGTCACCAGTCCAAAAACGCCTGTCACCATCAACACACCGACAAAACTCTCACGTGCTGCCGGATACATCAGCAAGGGGATCAGGGGTTCACAGGGGCCCAGGACGAATATGACGAATATCAGCCACGGCGCCAGCGATCTTGGACGATCCTGTTGGTCATGCACATGGGCATGATCCCGGTGATGGCTGTGCACATGTTCGTGGACAACCCCATCATGGCTGTGCCGGTGCGAGTGCGGCCTGTTCCTGTAGGCCTGGCCCAGGCCCCAGGCCAGGTAGGCCAGGCCAAAACCGATCAACAGCCAGGCCGCCAGATTGCCGCGCACGCTTTCCAGCCATTCCAGCGATGCGAGCTGAATACCCAGCATGATCCCCGCAATTCCCAGCAATACCGACCCCCCCAGGTGTCCGGCTCCACAAATAAGTGTCACCCGTATGGTTTTCTGAAGACTCCAGCCACGGGCTTTGGCCATCGCGACGAAAGGAAGGTAATGATCAGGACCAAGAAGTGTGTGCACAAACGCAATCGCTGCTGCGGATAGAGCAAGAACATTGATCTCAGGCGTCATGCGTCTGCTGCACTAAAAGGTTGATCAGGGTGCTCCATTTCACCTGTCAACGCAAAACCATGCAACGACTTCGATCAATTTCTACCGGATTTCTCCATGAGCACTATCTGTTGCCTGGGGTTTATTTGTTCAAAGATTTGACTATAATCAATTATATAGGGGCGAAGGGCGCACGGATGTGCCCGAGGGCAACGCAAGGAGCAACGCAATGCAAAAATACTCAATGATGATCCGAATTCTTTTTTCACTGGTCGTCCTGAGCTGGGCGATCGTTATGACGGCTCCGGCTTCGGCGGGAGACCTGGTCGTAACCCGTTATTTTTCAGGGCTCTGGGATCAACCAAAGCAGGAAGCCCAGGGCATCATGCTGCAGATCATTGACCAGGAAGAGGACGGAAAGAAGAAAGCCGTGGCTTACTGGTTCACCTATGGTGACGATCAGAACACCGCCTGGTACATGGCGATCGGCCACGTTGAGGGCGACCGGGTCGTAATGAAACTCTACGATTCAGCAGGCGTTGAGTTCATGGAAGAGGACGCGCCAGGTAATGAAAGTGTCTATTCCATAGGCGAACTCGTGCTTTGGTTCCATAACTGCAACAAGGGCACAGCGACGTACGACACCGAAGACGCCATCGGTGACGGTGAATTCGAGATCAAGCGGCTGGCCGGCCTTTACAACTCGCGGTGCAGCGGCGGAATCTCTGACGACACGCCGAGCAATTCCAAGCCCATCATGCTGGAAGTAGACTTGGAACCGGCCCGTGAAGGCATCACGGGTAAAGGTAAAGCCAAATTCTGGGAGCGGGTGGACCGTTCCGATTTCCACGTTTCGGCGGAAGGCATTGACGATGGCGTATACGACATCATGGTCTGCGCCGGCGTCGAGGGCTACACCAATCCAGCCGGAAGCCTCAGCGTGGTGGCCGGCGAGGGTTCAACGCAGTTCCGGAGCCCTGATACCGAGGATTCGGAAAATCTGTATTTCAATCCACGCGACTGCCTGATTGAAATTCATGACGGCGCCGGCGCGGTTCTGACCTCCGGTGACGACGTTCTTGAGCCCAGGACCAATGGCAATAGCGGCGGCGGTAATGGAGACAATGGCAATGGAAGAACAGAAATTGAGGCTGATCTCGATTACTACGGCGAGTATCCTGGTGCGGATGGCGAGGCATCCTACGAGGAGAAGAACAACAGCGTTGAATTTGAAGTGGAGATCAAGGGCCTGCCTGAGGGTAGTTATCCTCTTTGGGTAGATAGCTTACCGAGGGGCAATATCGTGGTCGCCGCGGATGACGATGGTGACGACACGCTGAAAGGGAAACTCCGCTTCAGCGACCCGCAAAAAGAAGACCGTGAACATCTGGATTTCGATCCCAGGGGGAAATGGGTGGAGGTCTACGAAGGGACAATCCGCATCTTCGATGTACTGTTCCCGGAGTAATCACCCGCTAAATTCGACAAAAGGCATAAAAGGCCGGCTACCTAGCCGGCCTTTTCCTTGCAGGTTTTGATCAACAGGATGAAGGTTAGCCCCGTGAGTATCAGCACGCCGCCCGCAATCTTTAATCCGTTGGATTCAACAGCGAAAACAATCGAGTACCCGCCAACCAGGACCAGTGTCAGGATGCCGATGGTCTTCACCCTGCAACTGATGCAGCGATTGTCTTCCCAGTTCCTGATCATCGGGCCAAAGGTTTCATTCGCCAGCAACCAACGGTGCCATCGTTCAGAGGAGCGCGCAAAACAGGCCGCTGACAACAGCACGAAAGGGGTTGTTGGCAGCAAGGGTAATACGATACCGAGAGCACCCAGGCCAAGGAACACGAACCCGAACAGGCGAAATAAATTCACGAATCAGGAAACTCCGCTGGTCAGTGTTTCAGCCGGCTAGTTGCAGTTCCTGGCGATTTGGGACTTGAGTTCGGCTACCCTGTTGGTCCGCTCAACATCATCCATTCGTTCTGTCTCGCCCTGCTCGTTGGTGAAAAACACCCTTCGATTAGGCTCCAGCCGGTCCACTTCCGCCTGCCATGCCGCGCACTGGGCGCTTTTCATGACCTTGTCGGCCTGGGCCTGATCATTTTTCCTCGCGATTTCTTCACGCCTTTGCTCGGCATACGAAGGGCCGGAATCAACTGTCGCATAGGGATTGTCACCGGACTGCGGTCCTGAATCCTGTGGAATCGCCTGCTCCCTGACATCCTGGCCATCCGGTTTGGTTTCGCTGAAGTGGACCGTGCCATTTTCGTCGGTCCAGCTGTACATTTTACGTTCCTGGGCTGTTGCGGCGGTCATCAGACCAGCGACCAGCGAAACTGCGAACACCAGGATGATTAGTGACTTTTTCATGAGCTTCCCTGTCCTCATCGTCGATTGAAGGTGTAAAACATCATACCACCACCACGGATTTGTCAGAAAAGAGCCGCAATCGGGGTCTTTGATAAGGATGCGCCAGTTGATTGCCATTTTGTCACTCTCCCTGTCACTTACCGTGCAGGCGGAAGACCGTTACCAGGTGAAGTTCGAGCCGGGCCTGGGCTCGGTCAGCGTGGAAGCCTGTTTTGACGGTGCGCCTCCCCGGAGCCTGTATCGCCACGGCGAGTCATGGCGTTTCACGGAATATGTGCGCGGTATTGACGGGTTGCCTTCCCGGGCTGCGCGCCCTGGGCATTTGAAGTTATCCGGCCTTCCAGAGGACGCGTGCGTGGAATGGAAGGTCAATTTGAGCGAGGCGTTGGCGGAGAACAGCCATCGACTGGCCCTGAAACTGAACGGAGCAATCCTTTCCGATGCCGATCTCTGGTTCTGGAGGGACACAGAGCGTCGCCCGATTCGTGTTGAGCTTGAATTGCCTGCGGGTATGTCTGTCTCGACACCCTGGAAAGAACAGGCAGGAAAGCAGGGGCTGGTCTTCAGGCCTGAGCGGACCCCGGCCAGTTGGTCTTCGCGAATCGCCGTTGGCGAATTGAGCATTCAAAACATTGCTGTTAAAGGCACTCAGCTGAGGCTGGCGGTCGTCGGCAAGGTAAGTGATTCACAGCTCAGCGTGTTCAGGCAATGGATGCTGGAGACTGCAGAATGCGTGGCCTCGGTTGAAGGATCTTTTCCCCAACCCATGGCTCAGATCCTTGTGGTGGCCATCGGGGAGCAGAATGAAGCGGTGCCGTGGGCGCATGTCATGCGCGGAGGCGGAGTAGCCGCGGAGTTTTTCGTGGACGAAACACGTTCACTTGAGGAGTTCCGTGCAGACTGGACCGCCACGCACGAGCTGAGCCACATGCTATTGCCGATGGTTTCCTCCCGTGACCGCTGGTTGTCGGAAGGACTGGCATCCTACTATCAGAACGTGTTGCGCGGACGGGATGGCCGGCTCGAAGAGGCTGCAGCGTGGCAGAAACTGCATGCCGGCTTCGAACGCGGAAAGCGTGCGACCAACGGTGACAGCCTGGCCGAGGCCACCCGGTCAGGGTGGGGTGCAATCATGCGAATTTACTGGAGCGGAGCCGCCATGTTTCTCAAGGCGGATGCCCGGTTGAGAATGCTCAGCGGGGGCGCCCAGTCGCTGGATACAGTGCTTTCAGCATTCCAGGCCTGCTGTCTTGATGCGAGCCGTAGTTGGCGTGGTCGTGAATTGTTTGCGGCGTTCGATCGAATCAGCAGGTATACCGTTTTCACGGACTTGTACGATGAGCATGTTCCGGACGGTGAATTTCCGGACCTGGCAGAAACTTACGCGCAACTGGGGCTGGTGCCGGGGACCAAAACCATTGAACTGGATCCGGAAGCTCCCCAGAGTAAGGTGCGTGTGGAAATCATGCAGGGACCATCCCCCTGAACGGGTCAGCGTTTCACCCTGGCCTTTTTACGCAGACGTTCCATGGCCTGTAACTCTGCCAGGGCCTTGGCCAGCTTGGCCTGGGCTTCGGTGAACTCCATCGTGATTGTCCGCTCGGCCAGTTCGCGTTCCGCTTCTTCTTTTGCGAGTTTCGCGGCAGCATCATCCAGGTCGGCAGCGCGGATTGCAGAATCCGTGAGCACGGTTACCAGGTGCGGCATCACCTCCAATATGCCTCCGGCGGCAAAAAATACCGTTTCCACGCCGTCTTTCATCAAGACGCGCACCGGACCGGGTTTCAAAGTCGTCATCAGGGGAGCGTGTCCCGGCGCAATGCCAAGCTCGCCATTTTCACCCACGGCAACCACCATGGTAGCCGAACCTGAAAAAATCATTTCGTGAGCCGAAACGATATCGCATTGAATCATATTCCTCACGAACCGAGCACCTTCGCAAAAACGTCCCTGTCCACGTTACCACCGGATGCAACAACGCCTATTTTTCGCCCTGAAATCCGGGACTGCTCCTGCGTGGCCGCTGCCAGCGCTGCCGCCCCTGCTCCTTCACACGTGTTGTGGGTGCACTCAAACATCATTCGCATCGCGGCGGCCACTTCCCCGTCACTGACCTCAACAATTCTGTCGACTCCCCTGCCAATCATTTCCAGCGCGGCAGGTTGCGGTGTCCGGCAGGCCATGCCATCCGCCAGTTGGGTGGTAACGGGTGACTCAACCAGCCGGCCCGAACTGAAAGATTGTGAATATGCAGTCGCATGCGCTGAAACCACGCCGACGATCCGGGTATCCAGGCCAAGCGCATCACGCGCAGCGATCATTCCGCAGATACCGGATCCCAGGCCGATCGGAACATAAACCGTGTGAATATTATCGACAGTGTTGAACAGTTCCAGGGAGTAGGTCGCCACACCCGCGATCAAGAGGGGGTGAAATGAAGGCACAAAGTGCAAAGAGCGCTCGTCAGCCAGTTCCAAAGCGTATTCGAGTGATTCCTGGAAGTCATTGCCGGCCTCGATCAGCTCAACGCCCAGTGACCGCATGGCGGCGTTTTTCCCGACGCTGTTGCCATGGGGCACGACCACGGTACAGGGTATTCCGTGCTGGCGGGCTGCATACCCCACCGACTGGCCGTGATTTCCGCGAGTCGCGCTGATGACTCCGGCCGGCATTTCACCCGAGCTGGCGAGATGAGAAAAATACACCAGCCCCCCGCGGATCTTGAACGCACCGACTGGGGTTTGGTTTTCATGCTTGACGAAAACATCCGCATCCAACTGCTCGCAGAGCAATGGCCAGCGATACTGGGGAGTAGGCGGCATGTTTGCATAGACAATCCTGGCCGCCGACTGGATGTCCTCGAGGCCGATGTGGTCGCTCAATTCGAGCAAAGGCAGACTCCTTCAGGAACGGATTCTACGGGCCAGGTCGACGATATCCCGTTGGCAATAAGTACAGACATAACGATGTTCCGAATCCAGACTGAGCCTGAACTCCGACTGGATCGGCTCATTCTGATTGGAAATACAGTTCGGATTCGAACAGCTCAGCACTCCCCGGACCATAACCGGCGCTTCCGCGTTGAATTTCTTGACCACTTTGCCCTCGACGATGATGTTGACTGTCGCATGGGGTGAAACCAGCGCCAGGCGGCTGGCTTCCTCGTCGGACAGTTCAACATCCTCGATCTTCAGAATGTCCTTCGTACCGCCCTTGGCCGAATGCGAGTTGATCAGGATGCTCATGCTCCGATCGGTGGATATGCCCAGCACACGCAGAACGTCGAACGCTCTTCCCGGAAGGATGTGGTCGATAACCGTACCGTGCTCGATGCGCTGAACCTTCATGAACTTCTTAGACATTGCTTTGCCCCCCTATCACCATCGAGAGCAGCGCCATCCGGACCGGCACCGCATTGAAAGCCTGCTGGAAGTACTTGGCCTGCGGCAGTGCGTCCACTTCGGGCGTGATTTCATTCACACGTGGCAGCGGGTGCAGGATAATCATGTGTTCCGGGCCCCTGGAAACCAGTTCCGGGTCCACACGGTACATCCCTGCTACCTTCTCGTATTCAACCGGGTCCGGGAAACGCTCCTTCTGGATCCGCGTGACATAGAGCATGTCGGTATCCGCGATGATCTCTTCGGGTGAATGACAGGCTTTGCCAAACCTTCCGGTGTCTTCGAGGTGACTGATCACCTCGCCCGGCATTTCCAGGCCCTCAGGAGACACCAGGTTGATGGTGTTGCCGAACTTGGCCAGTGCGATGGCCAGTGAATGTACCGTTCTTCCGTAACGGAGGTCTCCGACCAGACTGATGTTCAGACCTTCCAGCCGCCCCAGTTCCGTGCGGATCGTAAACAGGTCGAGCATGGTCTGGGTCGGGTGTTGCCCTGCCCCGTCTCCGGCGTTCAGGATCGGCACGTCTGAAAACTGGGTCGCCAGTTTCGCGGCGCCTTCACGCGGATGGCGAAGAACCACCGCATCGGCGTAGCCGCTGACCATGCGGATCGTGTCGGCCAGGGTTTCGCCCTTCACAACCGATGTCGCCTCGGTCCCGGCAAAGCCTATCACCCCGCCTCCAAGCCGGTTCATGGCTGTTTCGAAGGAAAGCCGGGTGCGGGTGGATGGCTCAAAAAATATTGCGGCGAGTACTTTTCCCTTGAGGATTTCCGAAACATCGTTTCCTTTGGCGATTTCGACCATGGTCTCCGCCCGGTCAAGTATGTCGATAATCTCCTCTGCGGAGAAGTCCTGAACCGAGATCACATGCCGCATGAATATTCCCCGAACCGGTGACTGAGAGTGTGTATATTATAGACCGGCGCCCACCGTTGGATATACTTCCCACTTGCCGAAAGTCAGCTAAACGCGGATTCACCAGATGAAATCACTAAACCTGAAAATTGCCCTTCTCCTGCTTCCCTTCTTGTGGTTCAGCACAACCGTTCTGGCGCAGGATGAGCCTGCGGAAAAAACCACCGCGGTGGTGGTCCAGGAGGTAGTTGACAAGGGCCCTGAGGACGCCCTCAACCGCGGAAACCCCCGCGGCAGCATCGTTGGATACCTTCAAGCCGCTGCCGACCTGGATTTCGAAAAAGCGTCCCAGTACCTGGATATGCGCAACCTGCCGCGTGATGTCGAGGAGATCGGCGGGCAGGAATTGGCACGGCAGCTGAACCACGTGTTTGCCCGGGCTGTGTGGTTGGATGACTACACGGTCAGCGACAGTCCGGAAGGCCTCAAGGGAGATGGTTTGCCGTCATACCGGGATCAACTGGTCGTGATCAAGACGAGTGATGGCGATGTTCCCATCTGGATGCAACTCGTGCCCAGGGGGGACGGCGAGAATATCTGGAAAGTGTCCAATCGCTCCGTGGCGCTGATACCTCAGCTTTATGACGAGTACAGCTATCCGCAAACCATTGAAACCATACGAACGTGGTTCCCGGAGGACGTTGCATTCCTCGGGTTTGAAGCATTCAAGTGGTTCATCATTCTGGCCGCTGCTTTCATCAGTTGGCCGCTGTTTTACCTGCTGGGGATTATTCTTGTCAGGCTGTTCCTGAAGCCGGACAGCGCTACTTACAAACTCTGGCGCAAAATTCTGACCGGCCCGCTGGTAGCGGTGGGTGTCCTGCTTGTCCTGGGCTTCGTCGTTCAACGCCTGGGTGCAGGCGCGGTTGCACAGGAATGGATGAAAGCCGGGACAGTCAACACGATTGTGCTGATCTGGGCCCTCTGGTCCATCGCCAACCTGGTCAAGACGCACAAACAGGAAAAACTGAATGCCCTGGGCAGACCAGGCGCAGCCCGGCTGATGCAGCCCATCACAACATTCGTAAAGCTGTTTGTCCTGCTTTTTGCCGTCCTGTTCTGGCTGAACAACATCGGGGTGAATATTTCCACGGTGCTGGCCGGCCTGGGTGTCGGCGGCCTGGCATTGGCCCTGGCCCTGCAAAAGCCCATCGAAGACATGATGGGCGCCCTGTCGTTGTTTTCACAGGCCCCCATCCGCGTGGGAGACTTCTGCCAATATGGAGGCTACACCGGCACCGTGGAAGACATTGGCCTGCGCAGCACCCGGATCCGCACGCTGACCAATACCCTGATCCTTGTGCCCAATGCCCGCCTGGCGCATGTTGAAATCGAAAATTTCACGGCACGGGAAAAAATACGTGTTTGGCCCACATTGCGGTTGCGGTAGGACACGACCCCGGAGCACTTGCGTGAGATCAGGGCGGGGATCATGGAACTACTGGAACAGCACGAAGAAGTTCACGATGATCCGTTGCGCGTACGCCTAACCGATTTCGACAAGGATGCCATCCTGATCAAAGTCCATTCCTTCATGAAAACAACGGATTTTTCCGAATCCCTGCGCATCGCGGAGGATCTGAATTTCAGAATCATGGAGATCATTCACGGCGCAGGCGCGCAGTTCGCACTGCCGGGCCGCACCATCCAGATCGAAAACGCGGTATCGGAATCCGGGCACGTTCCCCCGGGAGCATAAAAAAACCGCGCAACCGGTCTCCCGGTTGCGCGGTTTGATCAGCTATTAAGCTTCGGACTTATTCGGCCGGAACTTCAGCCAGCGCCATGGCGATCGCTTCGGTGAACGTCAGAACCACGACGTCGCCAACCTGGGCTTTTTTCAGGTTTTCAGGATTCTGGGCTTCGTATTCCTGGATATCTCCATTGGGCCACGCCAGCTTGAAGGTGTTGCCCTCGATGTTGATTTCCTTGACGATGGCGGTCGTGACCGTGGTCAGCATTTCCATGCCGGCCGGGTTTTCGCCTTCCTTGTTGACGGCTTCCGCGGCCATCGCACCGGCACCGGCTTTCATGCCTTCTGCGCCTTCGTAAACTTCGATCGACATGTGCTGAATGTATTCGACATTGACCTTGTCACCGACTTCAATCTTGTCGATATTGTTGGAGTCTGGCCTGGCCTGAAGCGTGCGGCTGTTACCCTGCGGGCCGGTCAGCGTAAACGTGCGTGCCTCGCGGTCAATGGCTTCAATGACTGCGACCAACTGTACAGTCTGGGTAGCTGAAATGGGTTCAATGTCTCTCATCTTGGATCCTTCACCAGCCTGCAGGCTCAGTGAGAATACCAGCGCGGTAATCAATAAAATCAGTTTCATTTTCATGAAGGTATGTACTCCGTTAGAAGGGGGCTTAATGGCAATAGTGATTCAGCTGGCCAGTATAAACCGGCCGGCTGAATCGTTGAAGGGGGACTGTGGGCTTAGCGTTTGAGATTCTTGCGCAACCGTTCAACGGCCTGCAACTGGGCGACGGCCTCGAGTAGCCTGGCCTGGGCCTCGGCCACTTCCATCTCACCTGTACGGTCAGCCAGTTCTCGTTCGGCTTCTTCCTTGGCCTGTTTTGCCGCGGCTTCATCAAGATCTTCGCCGCGTGTCGCAGTATCGGTCAACACGGTGATCTCGTGGGGCTGCACTTCGAGGATGCCGCCGCTGACGAAGAAAAAAGCTTCCTCGTCATTAGCCTGGAGTACCCTGACCGGTCCAGGCTTGAGCTGCGTGATCAGGGGCGCATGACGCGGGCTGATGCCGAGCTCTCCGGAAACACCAGTCGCAAAGACCATCTTGGCCTCGCCGGAAAAGATCTCGGCATGGGCGCTTACGATGTCACAGCGTACGGT
>JARFQZ010000134.1 GCA_029287515.1 Lysobacterales bacterium | reverse complement strand
AAACGCTGGACTTTCAAACTCCAGCTGAGAAACTAGAGCAATGTGTTGCGGTGACCGGTTGAGATCACAGGGAACAGCCGAAGAGCGCACAGGGACGTCTCGAGCGTGTCCTGAAAGCATGAGGGGTTCTGCCGACCCACCCCGGCACCGAATCAGATCGTAACTGCTTGAAACGCGTCTACTTCTTTTTGGCGCGGGGGTGGGCTTTATCGTAGACCTTGGCCAAATGCTGGAAATCCAAGTGCGTGTACACCTGGGTTGTGGAAATATCGGCATGCCCCAGCAACTCCTGCACGGCCCTGAGATCGCCCGAAGACTCCAGCATATGGCTGGCAAAGCTGTGTCTGAGCAGGTGGGGATAAACCTGCTGTGGCAGGCCCTGCTTTTTGGCCCAGTAGCGGATCCTTGACTGGATGGAGCGGGTGGAGATCGGCGTGCCGCGGTTGCTGACGAAGATGTGGGGCTCTTCGAAACCTGCAAAATTACCTCGCACTTTGCGCCATTTGTCCAGTGCTTTGGCGGCGTAGCTGCCGATAGGGACCACGCGGGTTTTGTTGCCTTTACCGGTGACCGTGAGCAGGCCGGAGGTGCGGTCGATCTGGTCCCAGCGCAGGGTGGCCAGTTCGGACAGGCGCAAGCCGGAAGAGTAGAACAGTTCCATGATGGCTTTGTCGCGAATGGCGACGGGGCTGTTTTCCTTGATGTCGAGCAACTGCGTGACCGCGTCGCTGTCCATGGTGGCAGGCAGTTTTGCCGGTGCTTTCGGTGCTTTGACCGCTGTGGCGGGGTTGTGGTCGGCCAGGCCTTCGCGCATCAGCCAGCGATAAAAACTCCGCAGTGCGGACAACAATCTTTGCAGGCTCCTCGGACCCAGCCCGCGCCGGTGCAGGCGGGCGATAATGCTGCGTACCTGGTGCTCGTTGACCTTGCACGGGTCCTGCAGGTCAAGGTATTTCAGTTCATCGGCATATTGGTCGAGGTCGCGTTTGTACGCGGCCCGGGTTCGCGGTGACAAGCCTCTCTCATGATGCAGATAGTCCAGGAACTGTCTCTGCCGTTGCATGATCAGGCAGTTCGGCGCTGTTCCTCGGGCTCGTCGTTGGCCAGGCTGGTTGATATGACGTCTGCCAATAAATCCAGGAAAAGGGTGCCCATGCCCGGATAAAAACGCGCCGGGTCGCTGCTTCCTATGGCCATCATTCCATCGCAACCGTTTTCGCCCAGCGGTGTGAGCACGGTGGACTGAACCCAGCGGGCCTTGCTGCCGAACAGGAACTCCAGCTTGCTCTGGGAAAAGCGGCCGCAGACGGAATCGCCCTTCTCCAGTTGCTCTTTAAACTGTTCGAGGCCGGGGTCGTCTGGCTGGGTTCCGATGACGTCGTCGCCGGCTTCCGAGGCTATATCCCTGTCCAGCAGAAAGATCTGCAGGATATCGGCATTAAAATCATTGAGCAGGCTGTTACCCAGGTGAGTGAAAAACTCCTGCCTGGAACCAATTGACATGAGCTCGAGTGTCAGGTGGTGCAGGCGGGACATCAGCTTTTCGTTTTCCGATGCGACCTGGACGAGGCGGTTCAGCTGTTTTTGCATTTCTTCGTTACTGGCGCGTAACGATTCTACCTGCCTTTCAATCAGTGAAACGGCGGTACCGCTTTGATGATTGATTTCCAGGACTTCCAGGACTGCAGGATTTTCATCCAGGAAGTCCGGGTTCTTGAGCAGGTAACTGGCAACAACTTCCTTCAAAGACGTTTTGTCATCACTCATTCATGGTCCCTCTGAATACGTGAGTGGCCGGCCCTTTCATGGTCAGGGGCTCTTCGTTTCCGGGCCACTTTATCACAAGATGGCCGCCCGGTAGAAAGACGTCCACCCGTTCCCCGACGCGCGCGGAGTTTCTGAGGATGGCGACAGCCGCGCAGGCGCCGGAGCCACAGGCCAGGGTTTCGCCTGCTCCGCGCTCGACGACGCGCAGCCGGATGCTGCTGTCCCCGGTCAGTTCCGCAAACCCGGCATTGCAGCCCCTGGGAAAGACTTCGTGGGTGTTCAAAAAGGCGCCGATCTGGGGGATAAGCTCATCATTGATATCCGCTGTCACTATCAGGGCGTGTGGATTACCCATGGATACCGCGCCGAACTCGAGCTTGCCCCAGGGTGACTCCAGTTCATAAAGGCCCCCGGTTGGCTGAAGAGTTACCGGGACCGAAGCAGGTTCGAAACGTGGGTTTCCCATCTCCAGCTCATATTCGCCGTCGGCGCAGCGATGCATGGTGACAACCGCGGAAGGGCTTTCCACCCTGACAGGCCCCGGGCCGGTCCCGTCATTCAGCTCCAGGTAAAGGCCGATGCAGCGTGCGCCGTTGCCGCACTGGGCGGCCGGGCTGCCGTCGGAATTCCAGATTTCATAGCGTGCCTGGTTGCCGGCTTCGCGCGGATCGCGCAGCACCAGTATCTGGTCGCAGCCAATTCCCAGGTGGCGGTCAGATATTCGGGCTGCCAGTTCGGGGCTTACGGTGAAATCCCGGCCGCGCGCATCGATCAGCACGAAGTCGTTACCCGCACCGTGCATCTTGTGGAAGTCGAGCGGCATCATCCAGCGCTAAAGCGTTCCGCTGACCAGCCAGTGACGGTCGCTGACGGTTTCCACCCGCAGGCTGTCCAGCCTTGCCTGCTCCAGTTGCTGCGTTACTTCTTCCACCGTATAGGCTGCCAGCAGCGAATTGTAGAAATCTTCCCGCAGGATTTCCGGCGCACCGTCAGCGTAGCGGTCGACCAGGTCCGTGGCCGCCAGTTTGCTTTCCGGCCGGACCAGGTCCATCACCTGGACCGCAGCGCCGTCGGCTGCCAATTGCCCGATGCTGTTCCAAAGCACTTGCGGGTCAGGCAGGTGGTGCAGAAGGCTGTTGCTGACGAGTGCATTCCAGCCGCCCGCCTGTAGTGTGGGGTCCGGAAGATAGGCCAGGTGAAAACTGACGCGATCCGCTACGGCCGGGTAGCCAGGGTGTTCACGGGCGCGCCGCAGCATGTTCTCGCCGGCGTCAATCCCGGTAACCTGCCACCCTGGCAAAGCGTTTGCCAGGCGAATGGCGATGTCACCGGGCCCGCATCCCAGGTCCGCCATGCTGCCGCTGCCGGCCAGGCCCTCGAAACGTTCGAGGAACTCCCGGGTAAACAGGCTGTTGGATTCTTCGAAGTCGGCGTGTGCATAGGCGAGGGTCTGTTCCTCGCTGTCCATCAATTCCGGTTCAGGAACTCTCTTCATCATTATCTTCCTGGTCTTCCTCTGGCGATGTTTGCGTCTGAGCTTCCTGCTCCGCCTGTTGCTGCCCGGCCTGCTCCTTGTCCGGCAGATACAGCGGGCCGCGCTGTCCGCAACCAGCCACTAAAAGGGCCAGGCAAACGGAGAGTGCCAGGGCAATACAGGGACGGAGCGGACTCCTTTTATTTCCAATCATTGGCAGGTTGAATGCTTCAAGGGCTGATACACTATACGCCATGAATACTCAGGATTCAGCCATGGGTTCCCAGGGTGGCCGCGAGGCCGGAACCGGGCCCGACGCCGTGGAGATTTCCACCGGCCCCAATCCATCCGCGGCCGTTATCTGGCTGCATGGGCTGGGCGCCGACGGCCATGACTTCGAGCCGGTCGTTCCGCAGCTCATGTGGCCCGGCGCACCGGATATCCGCTTCATTTTTCCGCACGCACCGGTACGGCCCGTTACACTGAATAATGGCATGGCCATGCGGGCCTGGTATGACATCGTAAGCCTGACGGGCAATCGGGACCAGGACCAGAAGGGCATTGCAGACAGCGTGAATGACACCGCTGCCCTGGTGAGGCGGGAACGTGAGCGCGGAATCGATTCGGACCAGATTGTCGTTGCCGGGTTCTCCCAGGGTGGAGCGATAGCGCTGCAGCTTGCGGTTCGCTACCCGGAAAAACTGGCGGGGCTGATTGCACTGTCTACTTACATGCTGCTGGATCACCGCCTGGAAAACGACCGGCACGAGGCCAATAAGGACCTGCCGTTATTTGTGGGTCATGGCAGATCCGATCCCATGGTACCGTTCATGCTCGGGGAACAACTGGCCGAACGGATGCGCAACCTGGGCCACCCGGTGGAGTGGCACAGTTACCCGATGCTGCACGCGGTTTGCCCGGAGGAGATTGCGGATCTCTCCGGCTGGTTGCGGACCACGCTGGACTGAGCCGATGGCGCCATCCCTGGAAATGGATTTGCAGGATCAGGCAGTGGGCGTGTACCCCCCTTCGTTTTGTAACTGGCGATTGCTGGTTGCTGTGATGGTCATCACGGAAGTGTCAATCGTATTGGTGGGCCTGGGCCGCGGCGCGTTGCTTAGCTGGCAGTGGCTTGCCATCGCGAGCCTGTATGCCCAATGGATGGCGCTGTTCTGCGCTGCGGGCCTGTGCGTCATGAGCGGCTGGACCGGCAGGTATTCACCACGCGGCGCGTGGGTTGCCAGCTGGCTGATCGCCCTGCTGCTGGCGGCTGCATTCAGTTACGCTGCCTGGCAGGTGGCGGCGCTTTACATGCCGGCCCAGGTGGGCGGCAATGCGTTAAAATTCGTACTGAAAAGTACTTTTGCGGTCGGCCTGGTGGCGATCGTATTTTTCCGGTACCTGGAAATCAGGGCGCGCTGGCGGTCCGAGCTCATCGCCCAGTCCGAGGCCAGGGTCCAGGCATTGCAGGCCCGCATCCGCCCGCATTTTCTGTTCAACAGCCTCAATACAATCGCCAGCCTGATTCCCGATGACCCGGACGGCGCCGAAGCAGCGACTCTCGACCTTGCCGATATTTTCAGGGGTAGCATGAGGCGGGCGGATCAGCTGATTTCTCTTTCCAATGAGCTGAAACTGGCCCGCCAGTACCTGGACATGGAAAGCCGCCGGCTGGGCAAACGGCTTGAAATCGACTGGCGGGTCGATGAATTACCATCCGGAGCAGCGGTGCTGCCGTTGACGCTTCAGCCATTACTGGAGAATGCCGTTGCCCATGGTGTCCAGGCGCTTCAGGAGGGAGGTAAGATCGCCGTCTACGGACGGTCTGAAGGCGACCAGGTTGTCATCACCATCGGGAATCCATTGGCTCCGGAAGGAACCGACACCAGTGGCCACGGAATGGCCATCGGTAATATCCGTGAACGACTTTCCCTGGCTTTCGGCTCAAGGGCCAGCCTTTTGACCAGCCAGGACGACGAACAATTCTATGCCGTGTTGAGTTTGCCTTATGTTGAACATTCTGATCATTGACGACGAACAGCCTGCCCGCGACCGCTTGCGTCGCTTGCTGCGCAATTTGCCAAAGTGTGAAGTGGTCGGTGAGGCCGCCAGCAGCAATGAGGCCCTGGAGTGCATCAGGGAACTGAGCCCTGACGTGCTTTTGCTGGACATATCCATGCCCGGCATGGACGGGATGTCGCTGGCGCGTGTGCTGCAGGAGGGCGGAGCGTCACCGGTCATCATTTTCTGCACGGCCTACCAGGACCAGGCGCTCAATGCATTCGAAGTCGAAGCGTTGGACTACGTGGTCAAGCCGGTTCGCATAGAGCGGCTTGAAACCGCCATTGAAAAGGCCCGGAAGTACGTGGGCAGTGAACAGGGAACTGAAGAAGATCAGTACGTGCGTTCCACCGTGGGCGGAAAGGTAGTGCTGACCCCGGTTCACCGGGTGATCTGCCTGGTCTCGGAAGATAAATACACCACTGTGACGCATGAGAAGGGCAGCACGGTCATCGATGAGTCACTGACTGAACTGGAGCAGAAATATCCCGGCTTGTTTTTCCGCGTGCACCGAAATGCACTGGTCTCGAGAAAACACCTGCGCGGCCTGGAACGCAGCACCGAGGGCCATACTTACGTGCTGCTCAGCGGCACCGATCGAAAACCCGAGGTCAGCAGGAGGAACATATCCGCCCTTAGAAAATTGTTGAGCGAACTTTCATGAAAGATAAAATAATAATTGCCACCCGAAAAAGCGAACTCGCCCTTTGGCAGGCAAACCATGTTGCCGGCTTGCTGCGCGAGTTGTACCCGGAAAAAACCGTTGAACTGCTGCCCATGGTCACGAAGGGCGACATCATCCTGGATAAACCGCTGGCGCAGATAGGGGGCAAAGGCCTGTTCCTGAAAGAGCTGGAAAAGGCGCTGCTAAATGAGGAAGCCGACATCGCCGTTCACTCGATGAAGGACGTGCCCGTGGAGCAGGTTCCGGGCCTGGTTGTGGACGTGATGTTGAGCCGTGCCAACCCTTACGACGCCCTGCTCAGCCGTGAGGGGCAGAAATTTTCGGAATTGCCGGCTGCGGCCTGTGTCGGGACCAGCAGTCTGCGCAGGCAGTGCCAGTTACGGGCGGCACGGCCCGACCTGGTGGTGCGTGACCTGCGGGGCAACGTGAATACACGGATACGGAAACTGCAGGAAGGGCAGTACGATGCCATCATCCTGGCCTGCGCCGGGCTGGAAAGGCTGGGGCTGGATCACCTGATCACGGAAATCCTGGCCGTGCCCGAATGGCTGCCCGCGGCTACCCAGGGCACCATCGGCATCCAGTGCCGGACGGATGATGCCGATGTCATACGGTTGATCGAGCCGCTGAAGGACGCCGATGCCGTGTTACGGACCCGGGTGGAGCGCGCCGTTGCAACTGCCTTGCAGGGCAGTTGCCAGGTCCCTCTCGCGGTGTTTGCAAACCTGGAGGATGAAATGCTCGGCATCCGTGCCCTGGTTGGCATGCCGGACGGCAGCAGGCTGTTGAAGAGCGAACACTCCGGGCCGGCGTCCGCAGCGGATCAACTGGCCGCGGCCGTCGCTGAAGACTTGTTGGGCCAGGGCGCAGGCCAAATCATTGCGTCTCTGGGCTGATGGACTTTACTCACGTTTTCATATCGCGTCCGCGGAAGGAATCCGAAGAACTGGCCCGGATGCTCGCGCCGCTGGGACTCGAAGCGGTTATCCAGCCGGCATTCAACTATTTCCCGCTGGACGCCCGGCTTTCGCAGCAAAAGGAATTCGAAGCATTGGACAACGCCCGGTCCGATTCGCTGGTGGTGTTCACCAGTCCAAGGTCCGTGCTTCACGGGCTATCCCAACTTCCGCAACATGTGATGTTTAACGCCAGGGTGGGCGCCATCGGGCCGGCAACGGCAAGGGCGCTGGGCGATGCCGGAATCCGGGTTACTGTCATGCCGAAAACCGGTTACACCAGCGAGGCCTTGCTCGAAACTCTCTACGAGGAAAAGCACGACCGGCTCGCCGAAGCAAGTCGTGCTTTTATCATTGCAGCACCCGGTGGCAGGAAAAAGCTGCTGGACGGCCTGGTGCGGCAGGGCTGGAAGACCAGCCTGATCAAGGTCTACAAGCCCGAACCTGCGGACCTCGACAAGGGAGCGCTGGCCGCACTGAAAGACGCGTCCGGCGTGCTTTCCATCTGGACCAGCGCCAATGCCATGAAGGGGCTGTCCCAGCGACTGCCCCCGGCGACGTGGTTCCAGTTATGCCAGGGCGACTGGCTGGTGATATCGGAGCGGCTACGGCGGTTGGCCAGGGCTTATGGTCCTGCCCGGATCCACCTATGCGGCGGTCCGGGAAACACCGACTTGCTCAATGCGGTCAGAGGATTGCTCTGAGGCATCTTGCCGCCCGATAAAGGGTGAACTGAACCGTGCTTTTGGTTAGCATCAGGGATTGATTGAACAATCCGCAGGTTTTGCAGGTGAACACCGAAACAACCGAAAACGAAAACGACTCACCCGAATCGTCCCCGGAGTCTGAAACGGAGCGTCCGCCGAAGCCGGCAGAGTCTGCTGGGCCCGAAGCGAGCAAATCCGAGACGAATAGACCCAGCGAAAGCAAACCCGCCGAAAGCAAGCTTGCGCCAACTCCGCCCCCACCAGGCAGGCCTGCGGATAAAAAATCCGCGGACAATGGCGGCCAGCCACCCCGAAAAGGGGGCGCACTGGCGTTTCTGGCCTTTATTTTTGCCGCTGCGGCATTGGCCGGCACCGGCTGGATGTGGTGGCAGGATCAGTCGGCGGTGGATCAGCAGGAACAGCGGGTTCTCACTGAATTGTCGCGCCTGGAAAACGCAGACAGTGAATTGGCGCTGAAGTTGAAACAGGTTCGCGACGAAGTTTCTTCGCTGGCTGCCGGCGACATCGGTGCGGAATTTTCAGCCCTGCAAAGCCGTATGGAGGCGGACCGAAGAAAACTGCAAACAGCTGAAACGGCCATCAACGAGCAACTGGAACTCGCCCGGTCCATGCAGACTGAGGCCAGCCAGATTCGTGGCCGCCTGGCTGCCGCGGAGGCGGCGCTTGCCGGCCTGACCACCCAGGAACTCGATGCCAGGAACGAACTGGACCTCGCGGAAGTGGATTACCTGCTGCGGCTGGCCAACGAGCGCCTGAAACTGTTTGTCGATCCCGTTGCGGCCGACGATGCGCTGGAAGTGGCGGATATGCACCTGGCGGCGCTTGATAACCCGATGTACCTGACGGTGCGGCAGGACATTGCAGCCGCCCGGCGCAGCCTGGCTGCAATAGACATACCCGACTACGTGCAGATTGCGAATGACCTGGATTCCATCCAGGAACGAGTGGTTTCGTTGCCTTTCCATGGCGAAGAACCGCCGGTCACAGCGCCGGAGCAGATACAAGACGAAGGCTGGTGGGCCAAGCTGAAGGGTGTTTTTTCCGGGCTGGTCACCGTGCGGCGCAGCACCGATGACGAGAATCAGCGAATCAGCCTGCAGGATAAGGATTACATTCGCCAGAGAATCTGGCTGCAGCTGGAAATCGCCCACCTGTCGCTGATGCGAAGAGACGAGGACGGGTTCAGGAAATCACTGGCCCGGGTCGAGGGATCCCTGGCTGACTGGTTCGACACCGGGGACGCCGACTACCAGGCGGTTATTCAGGGCCTGGAAGGTCTGAAGGCGCAGCAGATCCGGGTCGATATTCCGGATATTTCTGCTCCCTGGTCCACGTTACGCATGCTGCGGGCAGGACAGGCGCGGCCGGCGCCAGCGCCCCAACAGGTGCAGGAAGAACAGCAATGAAAAGCTCTTTTCTTCTGCTGATCGCGTTAGTGCTGGCCTTGCTGGCAGCGGCGGTCGCACCGGTATTCAAAACCGATCCCGGCCTGGTGCAGATGCATTTTCGCGGCTGGACCATCGAGACCAGCCTGCTGACCCTGGTCCTGGGGGTGCTCATCATCTGGTTGCTGGTCTGGGTGTTTGTACGCCTCTTCAAGGTACCGGCGGAAACGGCGCGCAGAATACGCGAGCAGCGCTCGTTGGCGCAGCTTGAGAAGGGTTTGCTGGCGCTGACGGAGGGCGACTGGAGCACCGCCGAACGCGCGCTGGAAAAATCAGCCAGCGCACATGGCCGGACCACGGCGCGATACCTTGCCGCTGCCGAGGCTGCAGACGGGCAGGATGCCGGTGACCGGGCGGAGTGGTATCTGGAACAGGCCGACACCCGTAATCGCAAGCAGAAGTTCCTGGTTGACCTGACACGGGCGCGAATCCTGACGCAGAACGGTCATTACACCGAGGCGAAAGAAGTACTCGAGGCTTTGCACAGCAAACGTCGTAAACATTCCCAGGTACTCGAAATGCTGGCACGCTGCTACCGCGAACTCGGTGAATGGGAGGCCTTGCTGAAGTTGCTGCCGGTGATGCAGAAAGCCAGCGTTATCGACGAGCAGGAAGCCACGGAGCTGAGGCACATCGCGGCGATCGGTGAGCTGAAGCGCTGCAAGGACAAGGATGCGCTACAGGCCAGCTGGAAAGCTCTGCCCAAAGCCATTCAGAGAGCACCGGACGTGATCCGGGCCTATGCCGACCAGGCGGTACTGGAAGGCATGCCGGAACTGACCGAGGAAGTGATCCGCAACAGCCTGAAACGCGAATGGAACCCCCTGTTGCTGGTTCCTTACGGCGAGCCCGGCGCCAATGACACTGCCAAACGGCTGAAGCAATGCGAAAAATGGCTCGAAACTCACCCTGAGAATTCCCTGCTTCACCTCACACTGGGGCGCCTGTGCGCTCGGGATGAATTGTGGGGCAAGGCGAGGCATCATATGATCCGCAGCCTCGAGATCGAGCCCACCGTGGCCGGTTTCGATTCGCTGGGTCAACTGCTTGAACGAAAAGGCGAAATGGAAGTGGCCATGGCCTGTTTCAGAAACGCACTGCGCATGAACCAGGGCAAGGAACCCAAGCCCCTGCCCGGGGAACACGCCAAGCTGGAGCCTCCGGCAGTGCCCGACAAGCAATAATAAAAAAGGAAAAATAATGCACAATCCTGCCTGGTTCATGTCTACGAGTGCGCGCACGCGCTATTTCACTGGCGCGCTGGCCTATTTTGCCCAGGGTATTCCCAAGGGTCTGCTGCACATTGCCCTGCCGGCCTGGCTGGCCGCCGAGGGCGTGGCGCCGGTCGAAATCGCAGG
>JARFQZ010000090.1 GCA_029287515.1 Lysobacterales bacterium | reverse complement strand
GTGTTCTGATGGATGCCTCGTCACCGATCCGCGTAGAAGGACTGAACCATGCCTACGGCAAGGGCAGCCTGAAGAAACAGATCCTGTTCGACGTATCCGTGGAAATTCACAAGGGTGAGATCGTCATCGTTACCGGCCCTACAGGGTCCGGCAAGACCACGATGCTGACACTGGTGGGCGCGCTGCGCTCCGCCCAGGAAGGCAGCGTGTGCATCCTGGGGAAGGAACTGCTCAACGCCAGGCCCTCGACACTGGAAGCAGTGCGGCGGCAGATCGGCTTCATCTTCCAGCAGCACAACCTGCTGGGCGCCCTGTCGGCGCTGCAGAACGTGGAACTGGGGATCCGGGCCAGCGGCAAGTACCCGCGTTCCGAGCACCGTGGCCGATCGATGGATATGCTGGCCGCTGTGGGCCTGAGTGACCGCATCCATCACAAACCGGAGCAGTTGTCCGGCGGCCAGCGCCAGCGGGTGGCGATCGCCCGCGCACTGGTGTCGGAACCCGCCATGTTGCTGGCGGATGAGCCCACTGCGTCGCTGGACAAGGAGTCCGGCCGCGAAGTGGTGGAGCGCATGAAGGTCCTGGCAAGGGAGCACGGCACGACGATCCTGCTGGTGACCCACGACAACCGGATTCTCGATATTGCCGACCGCATCGTACACCTCGAGGACGGCTGCCTTTCCACCTTTACAGATGCCGTGATCGCCAACAACCGCCACATGATGGAAATGCTGGCGGCAAACCGTCAGAAACAGCCGGTTGACGACATCGTGGATGAACTGGACGAACTGCAGTTCCGCGAACTGCTGCAGGACATCACCGAGGAATCCGAGCGGTTCCTGGAAGTGACCGCGCTGGCCAACAACGTGGCTTTCCGGAGCATGATCGATCGCGGCCTGTTTGCTTTCAACCGGAAGCTTGCCGGCCTGCTGAATGCCGAACGTTCATCGCTGTTCCTGGTCGAGGACGATGAACTGGTGCTCAAAGTGGCCGAAAATCTTGAGGCATTGGGTGAAATCCGTTTTCCGTTGGGCACCGGGATCGCCGGCGCTGTCGCGCAGGGCGGCCAGTCTATCCGCATTGATGACGCCTATGCCGACCCGCGCTTCAATCGCGAAGTGGACAAACAGACCGGCTTCAGGACCCGTTCCATTCTCTGCCTTCCGGTCAAGAACCTGGAAGGAAAGGTATTCGCGGTCGCCCAGTTGCTGAACCGCAGGGATGGACAGCCCTTCGACCACCACGACGAACAACAATTCGCGAGCTTCATGCAATCCATCGGTGTCATCCTGGAAACCCAGAGATCACTGGGAGCGGCTGATTCATGAAAGTCCGGGAGATCGAATCGGAAGGCCTGACCAGGAGAATCCTGGATACCCTAGAAACATATTTCAAAACAAGTTTTGATGCGGACGATGCGCTGCTCGACGAACTGGAGATTACCCACCTGTCCGGCGGCGACTGGCTGATGAAACAGGGTGATCCCGGAGATGCCCTGTACTTCCTGGTTCGGGGGCGGTTGCAAGCCTGGGCAAAAGGCAAGGAAGGCCAAAACCGCGGCCGCTTCCTCAACGAAATCGTTCCCGGGGACAGTGTGGGTGAACTCGCCCTGCTGACCGGTGCGCCTCGCGCGGTGGGTATCCAGGCCATTCGTGACAGCCTGCTGATCCGGTTGGATCGTGAATCATTCGACCGCCTGGCGCCGGACCACCCTGCCCTGGTCGTGAGACTGGCCACCAATGTCGCCAACCTGCTGCAGAGCAGTTTCGGCACCCGTTCGCCCACCCGCAACCTGAAAGCCATTACCATCCTGCCGCTGGACTCTTCACCCCGGCTGGAAAATTTCTGCCGTGAACTCACCCTGGAACTGGAGAATGAAGGCCACACGCTGAGCCTCGCCGCCAGTGAGCTCGGCAGAAAAGGAGCGCCGGTCGATTCACTTCAGCCCGGGCAGACCGTTCCTGAATCCCTGAAGAACTGGCTGCAAGACCAGGAAAACGAGTATCGCTTCCTGGTCTACCATTGCGGCGGAGGCAATACGGACTGGTCACACTTCGCGTTACGGCACTCCGACATGGTCCTGATGGTGGGGGATGCCTCTCTTGATCCGGCGCCCCGGGCCTGGGAAACCGATCTGCTCGAAACTTCAGGTTCAACCATTGCGCGGCAATTGCTGGTTCTGCTGCAACCCCCTTCAAGCGAATCCATCAAGGGCACTTCCCGCTGGCTTACCGACCGGCGGGTTGATTTTCACGTGCATGTCCGCCAAGACAAACCGGACGACCTGAGCCGGGTGACCCGGATCGTTTCCGGCAATGCGCTCGGGCTGGTGCTGGCCGGCGGCGCGGCCCGCGGATTTGCGCACCTTGGCGTGCACCGGGCAATGGAAGAACTGGGTTTGCCGGTTGACTGGGTGGGCGGAACCAGCATCGGCGCCATCATGGCCGCGGCCATCGCCAGCCCTGTTTCGGCGGAGGATGCGTCAGAGCTGGCGAAAAAGTCCTTTGTCGAGGGTAAACCGTTCAGTGATTTCACGATCCCGATGATGTCGCTTATCCGCGGCAAGCGCATGTCCCGGATGCTGGAGGAGCACCTCGACTACCAGATTGAAGACCTGCCCACACCTTTTTTCTGCGTGTCCTGCAACCTGGACACCGGCTCGACCAACATCCATGAATCCGGTTACCTGCCCGACGCGCTGAGGGCGAGCGCCGCCCTGCCCGGCATTATCCCGCCTGCTGTCGTCAACAACCGGCTGACCATTGACGGCGCTGTCGTCAATAACCTGCCGGTGGATGAAATGCGGCTCAAGCCGGTCAGCCGAATCATCGCGGTCGACCTGTCATCCGCCGAACGGGTCGAAGTGGACTACAGCGCCGTCCCCTCTCCCTGGGCGGTGTTCCGCGGCCGCTACCTGCCGTTCTCGCGCAGGCAGCGGGTGCCCAGCCTTTCGAATATCATGCTCAAGGCAACCCTGCTTGGCACGCTGGAACGGGTTCGCGAACAGGGCCGCAAAGCAGACATCCTGCTGAATCCCCCGGTGCGGAAATTCGGCATGACCGAAGTGAAGTCATTCGAAAAAATTGTCCAGGCCGGCTACACGCACGCAAAAAGCGAGCTGACCGCCTGGCTGGAAGAACACCCCGAATACAAATAAGGACACGACAACTCATGTATCTAAGGACTGCCCTGTTTTCCGTTCTTTTCTTCGCCCTGGCTGCCTGTTCCGAATCCACGGCCCCCGCCGCCCCGGCCGCTGTTTCCGAGCCGCAGGCATCAACGGCGCCACCCGGGGCGCCTGTGTCATTCGACATCGTGATCAGGAACGGTTCCGTCCACACGGGTGATGGCGGCGCAGCTATCAGGGCAGACATCGCGATCAACGGAGACCGGATCGCGGCCATCGGCGAGATCAGCGGCAGTGCCGAGACCATCATCGACGCCAGCGGCCTGGCCGTAGCGCCCGGATTCATCAACATGCTGAGCTGGGCCAATGAATCCCTGATCGAGGATGGGCGGTCACAAAGCGATGTCCGCCAGGGCGTCACGCTGGAGGTGATGGGCGAAGGCTGGTCGATGGGCCCGCTGAACGACGCGATGAAGGAAGAAATAATCCGCCGCCAGGGCGATATCAGGTTCGACATAGAATGGACCACGCTGGGCGAGTACCTGCAATACCTGGAAAAACGCGGAATCTCCAATAACGTGGCATCTTTCATCGGAGCAACCACGGTACGGATTCACGAACTGGGTGAGGAAGACCGCCCCCCTGCCCCGGAAGAGTTGGAACGGATGAAGGCGCTGGTGGCACAAGCCATGGAAGAAGGGGCGCTGGGCGTCGGTTCATCGCTGATTTATGCCCCGGCTTTTTATTCCACCACCGAAGAACTGATCGAACTAAACAAAGTGGCTGCACGGTACGGCGGGCGCTACATTTCCCACATCCGCAACGAGGGCGGCCAGTTGCTCGAAGCAGTGGATGAACTCATCACCATCGCAAGGGAGGCGGACATCGGGGCGGAGATCTATCACCTGAAAGCCGGCGGCAAAGACAACTGGAGCAAAATGGACGAAGTGTTCCGGAAAGTCGAGGCGGCCCGCGCCGAAGGCCTGGACATCACGGCCGACATGTATACCTATACCGCAGGCGCCACCGGGCTGGACGCCGCCATGCCCCCCTGGGTGCAGGAAGGCGGCCATGACGCATGGGTCGCCCGGCTGAAAGACCCGGAAATCCGGGCCCGGGTGCTCGCTGAGATGAGGACGGCCGGCGATGGCTGGGAAAACCTGTACCATTCCGCCGGCGGGGCCGACAAGCTGTTGCTGCTGGGCTTCAAGAATGACGACCTCAAACCGCTGACCGGCAAAACCGTGGCCGAAGTCGCGCAGATGAGGGGTACTTCGCCGGAAGACACCATGATCGACCTGGTCATTGAAGACGACAGCCGGGTAGGCACGGCCTATTTCCTGATGTCGGAAGAGAATATCCACAAGAAAATCGCAAAACCCTGGGTGGCGTTCGGCTCCGATGCAGAATCGCTGGCCCCGGAGGGCGTCTTCCTCAAATCGAATCCGCATCCAAGGGCCTACGGCACGTTTGCCCGCCTGCTGGGCAAATACGTCCGGGAAGAAGGTGTCATCAGCCTGTCCGAAGCCATCCGGCGGCTGACCTCATTCCCGGCCGACAACCTGGGGATCGACGACCGCGGCAGGCTGCAGGAAGGTTTCTACGCCGACATCACGATTTTCGACCCGGAAACCATCCAGGACCACGCCACGTTCGCGAAACCGCACCAGTACGCAACCGGGGTGGTTCACGTTCTGGTCAACGGGGTGCCGGTGCTGATGGACGGCGAGCACACGGGGGCAACGCCCGGCCGCTTCGTCCGAAAGTCACCATCTTCTGACTGAATCAGAAGGCAGCCCGCACGCCGAAAACGAAATTGCGCCCGATCTGTGGCGCCTGGTCCTTCAGGTACGAGGTACTGTTGCGCACGTCCTCGTCCAGCAGGTTGCGCCCGCGCAGGAACAACTCCCAGGTGGAGCGTTCCGCCCAGGGCAGCGTCCAGGTCAGGTCGGCATTGAGCAGATTGTAACCAGGTGTCGGAGTCTCGTATTCGGCTACATCGGTGTGGTCATCAGCCCAGATCCAGGTCACGTTGGCGGTCCAGCCATCGTAGTGCCAGTCCAGCCCCAGCCCGAAGCGGGTCGGTGGCATCAGCGGCACGTTCTGGCCATCGTCCAGGTCACCATCGACGGTGTCGAACAGGCCGAAGACCCACCAGTGGCCGCTGTCGTAGTGACCGATGTCGTAGCGCACTTCAACCTCGGCGCCCACGAAGTCGGCGTCCTGCTGGGCCCACTGCCGAACCGGGAACCCGTCTTCTTCCTCCCCGGTATTTTGCTGGTAGATGAAATCGTCGAACCAGTCCGCGTACAGGATGAATGACGCGCTCAGCCGTTCACCGTGAATTCGGTAGCCGGCCTCGAGGTGCAGGTTGCTCTCCTTATCCAGCAGCGGATCACCGATCTCGAAGGTCTGGCTGGCGATGTGTGGCCCCAGGGAGTAAAGCTCCTGTGCCGTCGGCGCCCGCTCGGCCCGCGACAGGTTGAATGTCAGGTGGCCGGTATCGGTGACGTGCCAGATCGCGCCCGCGGAGATTGAGAAGGGATTGAAATTGCGCTTTGCGGAACCTTCCTCGTGCTCCAGTAACTCCAATGCAGTCACGTCGACGTCCTCGTAGCGCAAACCCAGGTCGAGCTGCCAGTGGTCGAACTCCAGGCTTTCGATCCAGAACAGGCCCCAGGTCTCGGTATTGGAAGGCGGCACAAAGGCTTCATCGCCCTCGGCGCCGAAATCCACGTCGGTGTACTGCAGGCCGAACGCACCTGACGACCGGCCCCAGGGATTGTGTCGCAGCTCCACCCTGAGATCATCGGTTTCGCTGTCAAACAACGTGCCGGTTTCGTCGCCCTCGAACTCGGTGTGGGTGTAATCCGTATTGGCGTAGCGGAATTTCAGCTGTTCGAAACCGCCAAAGGGATTGGTTCCGACCAGCTCGGCATCCCATCGGTCTGATTCCATGCCGATCGTCACCAGCTCCTCTTCTTCGCCTTCATGCTCCTCATCTTCGTGTTCTTCGCCTTCGTGTTCCTCGTCATGCTCTTCTTGATGGTGATGGGCGCCCGGAATGCCATAGTCGGAGTCGTAAGTCGTCCAGGAAACGCCTGCACGCCAGCGTTCCCCGATCCAGCTGGCGCCCAGTGAGCCGCCATCGTTGTCGAGGAAGCTGTTTTCCAGCACGCCGCTATTTTCCTCACCCTCATGTTCTTCATGCTCATCGTGATCTTCGCCTTCATCGTGATCATCGTCGGCGTAAAGCTCCGCGCGGCCGGGAATTTCGTAGTCGTCGGTGCGGCGATAGAAGCCGTCCGCGTGGAATACGAATGACCCGACGCCGAAATCCACGCGGCCTGCTGCAAAGCGCTGGTCGGCCGCCGAGTCGAGTTGCCCCAGCACCCGGCCTTCAAAGCCGTTTTCCGGCATTTCCTGCGGGATGGTATGCGACACGATGTTCACGACTCCGCCGATGGAGCCGGAACCGTAGAGCAGCGTGGCCGGCCCGCGCAGAATTTCCACCTGGTCTGCCAGGAAAGGCTCAATCGAGACCGCATGATCCTGGCTGACCGCCGAAGCATCATTTGCCGCCATGTTGTTGAGCAGCAAGCCGACGCGTTGGCCCTGCAGGCCACGGATCACCGGCCGCCCCACGTTTTGCCCGAAGCTGGCGTTAGCCAGCCCGGCTTGCCGGGTCAGGGTCTCGCCGATGTTATTTGAAACTTCCCTGCGCAGGTCTTCCCCGGCCAGCACGGTGGCCGACTGGGACAGTTCCACCAGGTCGCGGTCCAGCGGCGTGGCCCGCACGACAATTTCCTCGAGGTCATG
>JARFQZ010000036.1 GCA_029287515.1 Lysobacterales bacterium | reverse complement strand
TGCCGCGGCGAACAACCTGAAGATGGATCCGCCGGACATCATTTATCGCGATCACCCGGCGCTGCTGGTAACCATGGACGGCGAGCCTGTTCTCAGGGAAATCGAGAATACGAACTACCAGGCAGTGATCAATACACCTTACCCCCTGATTTTCGATGGTCAGAAATCCTACTATCTCAACGCTGCCAAAGATGTTTGGTACAAGGCTGACCGGGCGACCGGACCCTGGGTTTTCGATCCGGCGCCGCCGAAGGAGATTGCAAGCCTGGTTGACCAGGAAGAGGTGGACCAGGGCGAGGAACCGGAAGACTCTGAACCGGTCACCGCTCAGAATGCACCTGAAATTGTTGTCACCACCGAACCGGCCGAGTTGATCGTTTCCGAGGGTGAGCCTGCCTTTGAGCCCCTCGTTGACGATTTGCTGGTGCTGACCAACAGTCAGAGCGATGTTTTCATGCACGTCAGCGACCAGAATTACTACATTGTTCTGTCCGGTCGCTGGTACCAGGCAGGTTCGCTGAACGGGCCCTGGACATACCGCCCCTCGGACCAGCTTCCCGATGCTTTCAGCAACATTCCCGAGGATTCGGACCAGGCTGATTCGCGCGTGTATGTGGCAGGCACCGACGAGGCCCGTGAGGCCGTGATGGATGCCCAGATCCCCCAGACAGCCGCGGTGCAGAAAGGGCAGGTCGAACTGGAGGTGACATACGACGGTAACCCAAAATTTGAAAGCATCGACGGGACCAGCCTGTTCTACGCCGTGAACACCGCGTCCACCGTGCTGAAGTCGGGAACCAGTTACTACGTGGTCGAGGATGCGGTCTGGTATATTGGCCCTTCCGCGACCGGCCCCTGGAGCGTGGCTGAGAGCCGGCCCGAAAGCGTCGAGGCCATTCCGCCGGAAAGCCCTGTCTACAACGTAAAGTACGTCTACATTTACGAAACCACGCCGGAAGTCGTGTACGTGGGCTACACGCCCGGCTACACCGGCAGTTACGTTTACGGTACGACCATCGTGTACGGAACGGGCTGGTACTACCGACCCTGGATATCTCCCTATTACTACTATCCCCGCGTCGCCACCTGGGGTTTTCACATCACCTACAACCCCTGGACAGGCTGGGGCTTCGGACTGAGCTGGGGGTGGGGTCCGTTCCGGGTCGGTTTCTGGCCGGGGGGCTACTGGCACCGTCGCCACCACTGGTACCACCGTCATCATGGACGCTGGGGCCCCGGTGGTTACCGGCCGCGCCCGGTGCACTACGGAAACAGAAACGTCAACATCAATAACATCAACGTTAATCGCGGCAACCGCAATGTCCGTGATAACAACCTGTATCGCGACAGGGCGCAGAGGGCCAATGTCGCCCAGACACGTGACACGCGTCCTGGCACGCAGGAATTGCGGGATCGCGGCCGCGTGGCCGACCGGTCAGCAGCCAGCAGGCCTGCAGCCCGCCCGGACAGCGGGAAGATCCAGGCAAGCGACCTGAACCGGCCGTCTGCCACTGATCGCAGCGCACGCCCGTCGACGGCGAAAAATGACGTGTTTACCGACCGCAACGGCACCGTGTACCGGCAAACCGACAAGGGCTGGCAGAAGAATGACGGAAATCGCTGGACGGATGTTCCGTCCACGGGTACCCGGGACAAATCAAGGCCGTCCAATACGGCTTCGACGACCCGGCAGACTTCAGGTGCAGGCACTTACGACCGCAGCAACAGTGCGAGCAATCGAAGCAGCTATAACAGCACCAGAAACTCCAGTGCCTACAAGCAGTCGAATTCAGGGTATAACTCGAACCGTTCCAGCCTGGACCGGCAGAGCTACTCGAGACAACGCTCTTCAGCGAGAAGCAGCCAGTACCGGTCTCACCGGTCGCGCGGAGGCCGTCGCCGCTGATTACTTAGTCGTGCGGCTGGCTACCGGGACCTGGCAGATGTCGAGGACCTGGGGGGGCCTGTTGTGGAAGAATTTCTGTTTGCGGTTGCGGCGCTCTTCCAGGTATTGCTCGAAGCCTTTGCTGTTGGTGTCCACCACGAAGGCTGTCTTGCGTTCGCTTTTTGGAATGTCGGAAGCCAGGCGCATGCGACGGATCCGGCTCGGGCTGGTGTCGTCCTGGAAAATGCCGTTCTGATTGGCCGGCCCCCGCTTGATCTGCTGGACGATTTCCATGCCTTCAATCACGCGTGCGAAGACATTCATGTTCCGGTCCAGGTAGCGGGGTGACTGGCCGATAACGAAATAAAAATCCGTTCTGCTCGAGTCCGGGTTGTCATTCCTGGCCATGGCGACGGCGCCGGGGCAATGTGTCAGCCAGACCGTGTTTTCCGACAGGTTTCTCGCGGCTGCAAAGCCGTTTACAAAACCGGTTTCGTCCGCAAACAGGTCTGTTTTCTGTACTCGCGTGAACTCGATGTCTGCATCCATTTCCCGCTCAAACTCTGCATCGATCAGCGGAACCAGGCTCAGTTCACCCAGGTCGCTGCCGTCGCCTCCCTGGGCAACGAATCCGTCAATTACCCGGTAAAAGCTCAGCCCATCATAGAACTGGTCCTGCACCAGCTTGCGGAATTGTGCCACGGTTTTGGGGGCGAACTGCGGGTTGAGTTCGAGGAAGACCTCGCCTTCGAATAACTCGATAAAAACGAGATTTTCGGGATCGACTTCTCTCCAGGTAGGGTCTTTGGCAGTGGCCGCGCACCAAGGCAGAAGCCCCGTCAGCAATAAAACGACCCACGCGACCCTGATCATGGCATCTGGATGTTACCGCCACCCATGCCTCCGCTCATCGGGTCCATGCCCCCCTGGCCCGGCACCACGATGGATGATGCCTGCTGGCGCTGCATTTCCTTGAGTTCTTCCATGGTCTTCTCGAAAGCCGCCTTGGCCGCATCACCAAAGGCTGCAGCGGCGTCGGCCAGCGAGTCGGCCTGGATCTCAAAGGAGAGGGGTAAGGGTCCGGCGGTTGTCAGCACCTGGGTCGATCCAACAAACTGCTGGGACCGTGCCGTGTCTGTCTCGCCGGTGGACGTGACAGGTGTCAGCCGCCGCAAGGTTCCTACCGCGTTGTCGGTGAAGACCTCCTCCCGGTAAAGGGCATCGGCGTCCATCTTGATTTCGTTACTGGTATTGGGATCACTCATGTTTGAATCCTTGTTTTCAGGACGATTATCTGGGGCCGGCTCATGTCAATCACAATACAGGGCCATTTTTAGTAAACTGTAAAATTACCAAAACTCATCGCGGAGCGTAAAAAATCCATGGCGAATATTCAATCAGAGGAATTCAGCTACAGCGCCGGCGGCGTTGAAATGTCGGGGTACATTGCCTGGGACAGCGAGGTCGAAGGAGAGCGTCCCGGCGTCCTGGTGGTGCACGAGTGGTGGGGAAACAATCCCTACTCCCGAAGCAGGGCCAGGATGCTGGCCGAACTGGGTTACGTTGGAATGGCGCTGGACATGTACGGTAATGGGCAAAACGCTGCCAACCCGGACGAGGCGGGTGAGCTCATGAATGGCCTGCTTTCAGACCTGGCGACGGTTCGTAACCGGTTCAACGCGGCACTGGATACCCTTAAGGCGCACCGCATGGTAGATGCAGAAAACTGCGCCGCCATAGGCTATTGCATGGGTGGCGGTATCGCATTGCACATGGCGCGTTACGGTGCGGACCTCAAGGCCGTCGGGTCATTCCATGGAGCCCTGCCACTGGGCGTGGCTGCCGAAGGAGAAGGCGGTGAAGTGACGGCCAGGATCGGTGTCTATCACGGTGAAGACGATGTGCTGATCCCGGAAGAGGCAGTGGCCGCGTTTAAAGATGAAATGGAGAAGACAGGCGCTGATTGCCTGTTCATTACGCTGCCGACCGCGCTGCATGGGTTCAGCAATACGCTGGCGACCGCCAACGGTGAAAAGTACGGGTTGCCTCTGAGGTATGACGAGCGGGCAGATGCGGCGTCCTGGAATCATCTGCAACTCTTGCTGCAATCGGCTTTCACTTAGGGTGGCGGTCAACCCATCCGTTGAGCGGTACCGTGAACAGTTTCGCAAGGAGGAAATAGGCGGAGCTTATCGCGGCAGGCTGCACCTGCTGTTCACCTCGGCGGTGAGCTTGTCCGTGGTAGCCTGGTGCATCCTTAGCCTGGACCAGGTAAAGCCGCTGGAGTGGCTGACCATTCCGGCGGTTTTCATCTACGCCAACCTGGTTGAATATTTCGGCCACCGCTACCCGATGCATCATCCCGTCAAGGGGCTCAAAATCCTTTTTTTCAGGCATACCAAACAGCATCACCGCTTTTTCACGGACAAAGAGATGACCTTCGCCAACAGCAGGGATTACAAGGCCGTGCTGTTTCCGCCGGAAATGATCGTGTTTTTCCTGGGGGGATTTGGCCTTCCGATGTGGGTCGCATTGTATTTTCTGGTTTCAGCGAACGTTGCCTGGCTGGCGCTGGGCATGGCCCTGGCCTATTTTATCAATTACGAGTGGCTCCACTGGGCCTACCACTGTGATCCCCAGTCCCGTGTTGGCCGGATTCCGGGTGTGCAGGCCCTTAGAACCCTGCACCTGCACCATCATGATCCGAGCCTGATGTCCCATTACAATTTCAATATCACATACCCGATCGGTGACTGGATCTTCCGAACACTTTATGACGTGAAAGGTCAGCGCTCCTGAAACAGCGCTCAGAGTTCCTGTTCGATGGGCAGCCAGGACAATATCCGGGCGCCCATACGCTTCCAGATTGAAGCCCCCGGATCGCGCTTGTAGGTGGTGACGGTACCATCCGGGTTGGTCAGTTCCCAACGCAATTTGCCCCTTTCATTCAGGAACAGCCGGTAGCTGTTTTCCGGGTGAAAATCCCGGTTCATCTCCTTCACAACCTGTTGGGCGAATTCCCGGTTGGAAATCACCAGGCCGATCTCGGAGTTCAGGTCCCTGGAACGGGGATCGAAATTGAAGGAGCCGATCAGCGCCTGCTGACCGTCAATCACGAACGACTTGGTGTGGATGCCGGCCGGGACTTCAGAATTTTCCTTGTTTGCCTTAAAGTGCTCACGCAGGGCGGCATCTGCCCTCAGTTCATGTAATTCAGCCCCTGCTTTTAGCAGTTTTTTGCGATACTTCAGGTATCCGGAGTGGGCCGTGAGGTGGTTGTTCGACATGAGGGAATTGGTTAACAGGCGGACCCGAACCCCCCTTTCCGTCATTTCCCTGATGTTTTCAATGCCCTGCTGCGAAGGGATCAGGTACGCAGATTCAGCCAGGAATTCGGTGTCAATTTCCTCCACCCAGGTCTGAGCGTATTCAATCACCGCTGACTCGCCCTGCCCCTCGAATCGCTCCAGCGGATCGACCACGACGTGGGCCTCGGTCCAGATCAGCCCGTCCCGCCACTTTTTCAGCTTCTCGACGGATTCGTCTGCCTCCATTTCCAGAGCGTAGGGCAGCGCATCGAGGTGACGCAGCGACTCGCGCAACTTTATTCTTCCGTTTTCGAGGTCTTCCGCGGTGTATTTTTTGTCATGCAGTACACTGATGGGAACGGCATACTTGCTGTTCCAGTATTCATCGAAAGCAGCGCCCGCCTGCCTTGCGCCCTGCCCGACGGTCAGCACGTCCAGATCGAAAAAATTGGCCTTCGTATCCACGCCAAAATAGTCATTGCCGATGTTGCGCCCGCCCAACACGGCAATGGCGTTATCGGCCTTGAAAATCTTGTTGTGCATCCGGTGGTTGAGTTGGCGCTTGTTGACCAGGAAGTTCAGATTGCGGGCCAGGCCACGATTGGCCATGGGATTAAACACGCGCACCTGGAAGTTGGGGTGGGTGTCCAGCAGCGCGTACGCTTCATCACGGCCGTAATGAAAGATGTCATCGATCAGGAAGCGCACCTGCACGCCCCTGTCCGCGGCTTCCAGCGCCCGCCACATCAACAATTGCCCGGCGAGATCTCCTTTCCACAGGTAGTACTGCATATCCAGGGTTTTTTCCGCGAATCCGGCAATGGCGAAACGGGCTCTGAAGGCTTCTCCGGGATCTGCCAGCAACTGGACACCCGAGAGAGATTTGTCTTCCGGGGCTGTCTCAGCAATAAGTGCGCCCAGCAGCGTTTGCTCCGGGTTGGCATAGCCCTGGCTGGGGGTTTGCTGCAGATCGTCGGGCAGGCTTGCACACCCGGCCAGCAACGCAAAGGCGAGTGCCAACAGCCAGGTGGCGGGGTGGAAGTGTATGCGGGCGGCGGGCATCGGAAAAGACTACCCTTCATCGGCGATTCTCACAAGACACGCTGGCTTGGGTTAACATGATATTGAGCCAGGAGGAATCGCAATGAGTGACACGAGCAAAGGTCATGTGCTGGGAGTGGGTGGGGTCTTCTTCCGCTCGAAAGATCCGGGCAGCCTCGGAAGCTGGTACCAGGAGCACCTGGGGTTCCAGGTGGAAGAATGGGGTGACACCCGCGGGACCAGTTTTTCACCGGAGGACATGCCGGCGAACGCCTTTACCGTGTGGAGTGCTTTCGCATCGAAGACCGAGTATTTCGGTACCTCCGGACAGAGTTACATGATCAACCTGGTGGTGGATGACCTGGACCAGGCGCTGGAGAATGTTGCCGCTGGAGGTGCGCAGGTGCTGGAGGAAAGGGAGGAGCACGACTTCGGCCGTTTCGGCTGGTTTGTCGACCCCGATGGCAATCGCGTGGAGCTCTGGGAGCCGCCCGGGGGCGACTGAATCCGATGAAACCCGAGATTGAAGCAAGGCTCGATGAACTGGAAAGCCGCCTGGCTTTCCAGGATGACACCATAGAGACCCTGAACGAGACCGTTGCGCGCCAGGATCGCGAACTGCTCAGGATTGAACTCCAACTCAAAACACTCGCAGATAAACTCAGAGACCTGGCTGAATCATCGTCCGTGCCGGGGGAATCGTCCGGGCACGAAGTCCCGCCCCATTACTAGCTAAATGGGAGGCTGATTGCAGGTTCCTGCATGGCGGACAATTGTTCGCGCAGGTTCAGGATCAGGTCTTCCCAGTACCTGGGGCTGTCGAACCAGGGGAAAGCGGTTGGAAAAGCCGGGTCCTCCCAGCGGCGGGCCAGCCAGGCCGCGTGGTGCAGCATGCGCAGTGTCCTGAGCGGTTCAATCAGTTGAAGTTCAGCCGTGTTGAAGTCACAGAATTGCCGGTATCCTTCGATAATATCGGCCATCTGGCGCTCCATTTCATGCCGTTCACCCGACAGCAGCATCCAGAGATCCTGCACGGCCGGTGCAGACTGGCAGTCATCCATGTCGACAAACCAGGGACCATCCCGCCACAACAGGTTGCCCGGATGACAGTCTCCATGGAGTCGGATGGGGCGAGCGGAAGCCGCACGCTCCCAGGCTGAACGTATGTGCAGCATCAGGTCATCGGCCAGGCTGTTGAAAGCAGTTTCGAGGTGAGGGGGGAGCCACCGGCCCTCCCTGATCGTTGACAGGGAATCGTCGCCGAACCTGCCCGGTGTCAGCGCCGGGCGATGCGCAAACGGCCTTGCTTTTCCCACCGCGTGAATCCTGCCGATGAAACGCCCAAGCCAGGCCAGCGTCTCTCGGTCCTCGAGTTCCGGCGCGTGGCCGCCCTGGCGTCTGAACAGTGCAAAGCGGAATCCATCGTGTTTGAACAGGGACTGCCCATCGATCAGGTTCGGGGCAACCAGTGGAACTTCGGCATCTGCCAGTTCAAGCGAAAAATCGTGCTCTTCCTGTATCTGGTCGTCACTCCAGCGGCCCGGGCGGTAAAACTTGGCAATCACGGGTTCGGTATCTTCTATTCCGACCTGGTACACCCGGTTCTCGTAGCTGTTAAGGGCCAGCAGGCGGCCATCGGTCAGCAGTCCGGTGCTGTCGATCGCCTGCAGGACCGTGTCCGGATCCAGCCGGTAGTAAGGGGTCGGGTCATTGGGGTTTGATTCCATCCGGGCATCATAACCATATTGAGCGTGGAAGATGCAGCACCGTTGTGTGAATTCACGTAAAATGGGACTCCCCATCAGGATTTTATTCATGGCTAACGGCACCCATAATCTCGCACTCTTTTGTGACTTCGAAAATATCGCTCTCGGTGTGCGGGATGCCAACTACGCGCGGTTCGAGATCGAAGCGGTGCTGGAACGACTGCTGGTGAAAGGGAACATCGTGGTCAAGAAAGCCTACTGCGACTGGGACCGCTACAAAGGCTTCAAGGCGGCCATGCACGAGGCTTCATTCGAGCTGATCGAAATTCCACATGTTCGCCAGTCCGGCAAGAATTCGGCCGATATCCGGATGGTCGTCGATGCGCTGGACCTGTGTTACACCAAGGCCCACGTGGATACATTCGTTATCATTTCCGGTGATTCGGACTTTTCACCCCTGGTGTCAAAGCTGCGCGAAAACAACAAGGTCGTGATTGGCGTAGGGGTGCAGAATTCGACGTCTGATCTGCTGATTGCCAACTGCGATGAGTTCATCTACTACGATGACCTGATCCGCATCGCCAAGCGCCGCAAACCCGTCAAGAAAAAAGCGGGTGACAAGAAAGAAAACGGTGAACGGGTCACAAAGAAGGCACGCCAGGAAGCCAGGGCTGAAAAAGCCTATGAGCTTGTCCTTGAAACCATCGATGGGCTGTTTTCCGAACGTGGTGACGAAGACAAGCTTTGGGGCTCAATGGTCAAGCAGGCGCTGAAGCGCCGTAAGCCTGGATTCAATGAGAGCTATCACGGCTTTCGTTCATTCGGAAAGTTGCTCGAGCAGATGGAATCCCAGGACATGCTGAAGCTGGAGCATGATCAGAAATCCGGCGGGTACATCATCACGGAAGTTCTATAGCTTTTTCCCAGGAAAATGTCTGGATGACCCGGTTGAACGATTCGTCAAGCGGGGCCCGAACCGTTAACGGGTGCCCCGTTGACGGATGATGAAATTCAAGGCTCCACGAGTGAAGCAGTAACCGGTGGCATTTGAATTGCTCCCTGAACAGTCGATTATGCTCACCGCGGCCGTAACTGGTGTCACCGATCAGGTGGTGACTGATGTGTTTCATGTGCATCCGTAATTGATGGCGCCTCCCGGTTTCCGGATACAGTGCCAACAGGCTGTAACGTGACGTTGAATAGGGCGCGACGGGAAACGGGGTTTCAACGGTGGCCAGCCGTTCAAAACGCGTAACAGCCTTGCGTGAGGGCGATCCCGCTTTGCGCTCATCGCGCGGGGGTAACAACGGGTGGGAAATGACGCCTTCCTGCTCGGGCCAGCCCCGGACCACGGCCAGGTACGTTTTCCGTACCAGTCGTTGTTCAAATTGCCGGGACATGCTGACCAGCAGATCGCGGTCCGTTGTAAACAGGTTGACGCCCGAGACCGGCCGGTCCAGCCGGTGAATGGCGTGGACCGGCTTGCCTTCGAGCTTCCTGACCATGGCCAAAAGCGTAAGTGGCCGGTCTTCGAGCTTCCGGCTCCCGTGCACTGGAATCCCCGCAGGTTTGTTCACCGCGGTTAACCCGGAATCGCGAAATATGATGTCCATTTGCCGTGGAGTCGTTTCTTCCATGCCAGCCAGTGTGGCTGATCGGCCGCACAAAAAAAACCCGGCTCACGCCGGGTTGTAATCGACAAGCAGTGCCCTGATTCCATGCCGGTTCAATGCACAGCGGACACCTTTAGTGATCAGCGCATGGAACCCCCTAGGCGCATGATCGTTTTTGCCTGTCCCCCGAGCATTCTGGCTTTCAAGCTGATGTGTGGACGGGCTACAGACCCGGACAGGTCTGAGGCTGCTGAACTGTGGTCAGTTTGCAGATGGTGATGAGTCTTTTGATTGTATTGCCGGGTGAATGCGGAAAGCAGCTTTCTGATTTTGTCTTCCATGACAAAAGCTCCGTTGATTGAGAACCAGTTTTTACTTCCGTTGAAGGGGGGAGGACCGGGTCCCTGATTGGGCAAAGAGGGGCAGGACCCCGGATACTCCCGCTAACTGCTACCAGACAGCTAGATACTTCAACCCTATATATACAAGAATCGAGCCAAAACGGGCTCGATTGTAAAAAACTTATTAAAACAGTAGGTTCGGTTTTATTTGAAGTAAACCGGGGGGTGACGACAACCGGAAATATGTCGCATTACGTCAGCTTGACTGACGTTTTTTGTCACCCCCGGTGACTAAACAGGTTCCAGCCAGCCCCATTTATCCTCGGTCTTTCCGTCGAACAGGCCGAAGAAAGCGTCCTGCAGTTTTTTCGTTACCGGGCCGCAGCCACCATTGCCGATGATCATGTGGTCGACCTGCTTGACCGGGGTGACCTCTGCCGCCGTGCCGGTCATGAAGATTTCGTCCGCGCCATACATCTGTTCGCGGGCGATAGTGATTTCGGTTGTTTGCAAGCCGAGTTCAGCAGCAAGCGTCATGACGGTATCGCGGGTGATTCCTCCCAGGATCGAGGCGGAAGCGGGCGGTGTCAGCAAATGCCCCTTGGATACCAGGAAAATGTTTTCACCGGCGCCCTCGCTGAGCAAGCCGTCCGAACCCAGGCCAATCCCTTCTTCGAAGCCCCGTTCGCGGGCTTCCAGCCCGATCAGTTGGCTGCTCAGGTAATTGCCGCCGGCCTTGACGCCGGGGGGCATCGTGTTGGGCGCAAGCCGGGTCCAGGAAGTAATGCATGCCTTGATCCCGTTCTTGAGGCCATCTTCTCCGAGGTATGCACCCCAGGGGCTGACCATGACGGCCACGTCAACGATGTTCATGTCCTTGGGAATGACGCCCAGCCCACAGTTCCCGCGCATGACCAGCGGGCGGATATAAGCGCTGGCCAGGCCGTTGGCTTTCACCGTTTCCCGGCAGGCTTCATGCAATTCCTCAACGCTGTAACGCAGCGGAATTCGATAGACTTCGGCCGAATACTTCAGGCGCCTGAGGTGGTCCATGCCCCTGAAAATGGCGGTTCCCCCGGGCGTTTCGTAGGCACGGATACCTTCGAACACCGAACTGCCGTAATGCAGGGCATGGCTGTAAATATGTACCGTGCATTCTTCAGATTTCCGAAATTCACCATTGAACCAGATTTTTGCGTTACTCATTGCTTACCTGCGCTTATTTATCTTCGTTAACAGATCAATTTTAAAGAAGAATCGGTCCCGCTGATACAATGAAATCTAATCTAGGTCAAAAGCAGTTGAATTATTGAACCGGCAAGTCAACCATCACCATCATCACGCCCCCCCGGATTACAACCGGGCCTTTGCCGTGGGCGTGATCCTGAACGTGGGATTCGTCATCGTCGAGGCGGTTTATGGCGTGATGTCGGACTCCCTGGCGCTGCTGACCGACGCGGGCCACAACCTGAGCGACGTATTGGGCTTGCTTCTGGCATGGGGTGCGGCCGTGCTGGCCAAAAAGAAACCCTCACCCCGGCGCACCTACGGTTACTCGCGGGCGACCATTATAGCGTCTCTGTTCAGCGGCCTGTTGCTGATGGGTGCCGTCGGCGCCATCGGCTGGGAGGCCGTCAACCGCCTGATGGAACCGGCGCAGCCGGCCGGTATGACCATCATGATCGTGGCTTCCATCGGCGTGGTCATCAACACGGTGACCGCGCTGTTTTTCCTGTCCGGCAAGGATCATGACCTGAACATCCGTGGAGCGTTCCTCCACATGGCGGCGGACGCGGTGGTTTCCTTCGGTGTCGTATTATCCGGTGCGCTGATCTTTTTCTATGGCTTTAACTGGATCGACCCGTTGATCAGCCTGGTCATCGCGGCCGTGATTTTCCTCTCCACCTGGGGCCTGCTCAGGGACTCTCTCAACCTGGCCGTGGATGCGGTGCCTCGTAACGTAGATCCTGATGCGGTCCGTGAATACCTTTCCGGTCTGCCGGGCGTCATCGCATTGCACGATCTGCATATCTGGCCGATGAGCACGACTGATACCGCGCTCACTGCCCACCTGGTGATGGAAGTTTTCCCGGACAGCGATCGTTTCCTCAATGACGTTGCGCATGACCTCCAGGAACGGTTCGCCATCAATCATCCAACCATCCAGATGGAACGTCATGACAGCGATGTGGTTTGCCACCAGTCGATGCATTGTGCCGATTGATCTGAAAGTCGGGTAATCTAGGCCACCATGTTTACCGGATTCTTCGCGCAGGCGTTCATTTACCTGCTGGCAGCCGTTGTCGCCGTTCCGCTGGCCAAACGCCTCGGGCTGGGTTTCGCGCTGGGTTACATCATTGCCGGAATCGCCATCGGGCCCTTCGTGTTCGGACTGGTCGGAGAAGAAGGACAGGACGTCATGCATTTCGCCGAATTCGGCGTGGTGCTGATGCTGTTCCTGGTCGGCCTGGAACTCGAACCGTCCGTGCTGTGGCGGATGCGGGTTTCGATCCTGGGCCTCGGTGGCTCACAGGTCTTGATTTCGGCCGGCGTCATCGGGGGGGCTGCATACCTGTTCGGTCTGCCCTGGCAAACCTCGGTGGCCGTGGGGCTGACACTGGCGCTATCGTCCACCGCCATTGTCCTGCAGACCCTGAAAGAGCGGTCCTGGATGGAAACGACGGCGGGCCGTGCAGGCTTTTCCGTGCTGTTGTTCCAGGATATTGCCGTGATCCCGATCCTGGCCCTGCTGCCGTTCCTGGCGATCCAGGGACTGGGCCCCGAGAGCACTGATGCGGCTGCCCACGGGGCGCAATTGGAATTGACGGGATGGCGCAAGGCCGTTGTGGTGCTGGGCCTGGTGGGGGGGATCGTGGTTGCCGGACGTTTCCTGATGCGCCCCGTGTTCCGCTGGATCGCATCGGTCCGCAGCGTCGAATTGTTCATCGCCACGGCATTCACGCTGGTGGTCGGTATCACCCTGGCGATGGAATTTGTCGGCCTGAGTCCGGCGCTGGGCACTTTCGTGGCGGGCGTGGTACTGGCGGAAAGCGAGTTCCGGCATGAGCTGGAATCCAACATCGAGCCGTTCAAGGGCCTGCTGATGGGCCTGTTTTTCATTGCCGTTGGGGTCAGTATCGACTTTCAACTGGTTGGCGGCCAGCCGGCGCTGGTGCTGGGACTGGTGGCCGCGCTCATCGTCAGCAAGTTCATCATCCTGCTGACACTCGGTAAGGTTTTCCGCCTCAACCTGGCGGACAATCTGATGTTCGCCTTCCTGCTGGCCCAGGGTGGTGAATTCGCTTTCCTGTTGTTCTCATTCGCCTCGCAGTCCAGTGTAATCAGCACTGAAGTGATGAACCTGCTGATCGTGGTCGTGGTGTTGACCATGATATTGACTCCGTTGCTTATCATGTTCTACGTCCGCATGGTCAGGCCGCGGTTTGTCGATTGCATGTCGCCAGAGGGAGAAGGAGAGGAATTCGATGCGGCGCCCAACCCGGTCATCATCGCCGGTTATGGCAGGTTTGGACAGGTGGTGTCACGATTGCTGAGCGCCGGTGCCATCAAGCATACTCTGCTCGATCATGACTCGAGCCAGATTGAACTGACCGGGCGGTTCGGCTTCCGGCCATTTTACGGCGACGCCAGCCGGGTGCAGTTGCTTCAGGCCGCCGGGGCGGAACAGGCGAAACTGCTGGTGATCGCGATCGATGACCGGGACAAGGCGGAACAGATGGTGGTCGCGGCAAAACAGTATTTCCCGCAATTGAAAATTCTCGCAAGGGCCTATGACCGCTCGCATGCGTACGGACTCAAGGATGCCGGCGCCGATGTGATCACCCGTGAAACCTTCGGTTCGGCGCTGATCATGGGCGAGGAAGCGCTTAAGCTGATGGGCTACGACGACGCCCGCGCCTACCGCCTGATGCGCACTTTCAAGCGGCACGACGAGGATGGCCTGGAGAAACTTTACGAAATCTGGGGTGACGACCATGCATACGGTTTGATGGTCAGGGAAAATATCGAACAACTGGAGAAGGTGCTGCAGGACGATGACGATGATCCGGACGATGAATATCGCGATGCCATGGAGCGGATGCGGGGAGCGGAGTTCAGGCGGCTGGGTGAGGAATGAGCATGAAATTACGCGCCCGGAAGTAAAATTCATCCGGAATGGGAAATGTGTTGGCGATTATCAGGTAAGAGGCTAGCCTGAAAGACTACAACGCAGTGATCGAAGCCACCGTGTCGCGATTAACTTGAGGGGTCAATTGAAGCTCAACCGGTTCGGCTTCTCAGTGACTCCGCCTGACCGCCCTGCCAGGTTTTTCATCCTTCTGCGGCGCCCCGTCCCGTACCACGAACACGCCGTTCACCAGCACGTGCTCGATGCCGCTTGAAGGCTCCGCCGGTTCGGAGAAAGTGGCATTGTCCGTGATTGCGGCGGGATCGAAGATCACCAGGTCGGCGTCAGCGCCCGCTTCGATCCTGCCCTTGCGTTTCATCTGCGGCACGGCATTTTCCAGGCGTTTTGCAGGCAGGTAGCTCATCTTGCCCAGGGCGTCCATGAGGCTCAGCGCCTGCTTCTCACGCACGTAGTAACCCAGCACCCGGCTGAAGGTGCCAGCGCCACGTGGGTGCGCACGGCCTTCGTTGTAAAACATGCCGTCGCTGGCGATCATCACGCCGGGGTGGGCGACGGCCGCGGTTACTTTGTCTTCCTTCATGCCGTGGCCGACGATAATGGTTCCGGGGGCTTCGCGGCGGAGCAACTCGAAGCGCTCCTGGTCCAGGCGCTCACCGTTGGATGGCAGCTCGATGTCGCCGTAATCGATACCCAGGTTGTTTTTGAAGTCGCCATCGAACAGTGCGGCGCCGATAAAAGTGGACCAGGCAGTGTAAGGGTAAACCTCGGTGCTCACATCGATGCCGTTTTGCCGGGCCGAGTCGATCATTTCCAGCAGCAGGGGAACACGGCTGCCGCCGCTGCTGCCGATGTGCACGATGTGGAGGCCGGCCCCGGTAGCGGCGGCATTGGCCAGCAGTTCCTGCACGGCGTCGACGGCGCCGCCCAGTTCGAGTTCGTAGCCAAAGCGGGAATGAACAAAGTTGGAGACATTGTTCTTCGCCGCCACGCCAAATGCGCGGTAGATTTCCTCGCGCGTGGCGCCGGCCGTGTAGTTGATACCGTAGCCAATACCGAGCGCACCCTCGTCCAGGCCGCGCTGCAGGCGTTGCAGAATTCCAGCGAGTTGTTCCTCGCTGGCCGCATCTTCAACCCAGTTGCGCTGCGCCGCAATGGCTCCGAAATGCTCGTTGTTCAACAGGCCGGCGGCCAGGTCGCTTTCGTCCAGGCCGATGGATCCGAGGTCAGCCATGGTGGCTATACGGACCGGGGGGTGCCCGACCGTGGCGCCGTAGTTGATCGGCGAGGCGCCTGCACGCTGTTCATACCAGGCGCCGACGGGGTATACGCCTGCTTCCATTTCCAGCTGCGTTGTGACACCGTCCCGGGCCTGCAGCCAGGATTCGAACTCGCGCTGGCCGTGAGCGTGCAGGTCAATAAAGCCGGGGGCTACGACCAGGCCGCCAGCATCCACTTGTTGCTTGCCGACCAGGGGTTCGCGCGAAAGCTCTTCGATTCGCCCGTCGCGAATGCCAATGTTCCGCACCGAATCCAGGCCGTTAGCCGGGTTCATCACACGGCCGTTGTTGATTACCAGGTCATATTCGGCCGCCGACGCAGCGCTGCTGGTCAGTATCAAACCAAGCATGAGCAGTACTATGCGTGACGGGCTTCTTGAGGCAGTGAGCATGGAGGTTCCTCTTAAGCGGGAAGGGGCGCTTGTTTCTTCTGGATGGCACAGAGTCTGGCGGCTAGGGGCGGGACAAGTCAATTCCTGAAATGATTCAGTTACAATGTCTGTCCACTCCCGATTTGAGTTCACCCCGGACACATGCAGAACGATCTTCAGCGGGCCTTTGTGAGTTACCAGCGCGGTGACCGGCAACTGGCGGCGCAACTGGCACAGAAGGTATTGAAGCGTGATCGTCGCGCCGCAGATGCGATGATGCTGCTGGGTCTTATTGAGAAAGACCAGGGGAATTTTGCCAGGGCCCGGGACTGGTTTCGCCAAGGCCTCAAAATCGCACCAAGGCATACCAACCTTCTCAATGTCGCTGGCCTGCTGGAAAAGCACGTGGGAGATCATGCACGCGCCGAAGCGCTGCTCAGGAAATCTCTGGCAGTAGACCCCAGTTTTTTTCACGCCAGGTACAACCTGGCAAACCTGTTCGATTCATTGCATGACTATGTTAATGCCGCTGAGCAATATCGCCGGGTTCTGCAACAGCAGCCGGATCACGTCGAGGCCCTGGCGAACCTTTCGACCATCCTCGAGGCGGAGCATCAATTGGACGAGGCGCGTTCCCTGGCAGAGCGGGCACTGAAGATCAGCCCCGATCACTTTATCGCCCGGCTGACACTGGCCAACATTGCCAGCCGGGAAAAATCTTTTGGAGAAGTGGTGAACCTGCTGGATCCGCTGATCCAACAGGGCCGGTTGTCACCGGTGAATCATTCGGTTGCTGTTGGAAAATGCGCTTTCGCTTTCGAGAAGCAGGGTAACTACGAGACCGCATTCAACTACTACCAGGCGGCCAACCAGGTACTTCACAAAGCTTTTGCGCCCCGGATGCAAAATCTTCAATCACTGTACGCGCCTGAAGCAGTTGAACAGGTTGGAAAGGCTGTGGCGAATTTCACTTTCGATGCGCCGGCCGGGGAAGTCGAGTCCCCGGTGTTCCTGGTCGGTTTTCCGCGCTCCGGCACTACACTCTTGGACCAGATCCTGACTTCGCACTCGCGGGTGACGGTGCTGGAGGAGCGGGAAAACCTGATTGATGCACACACCCGGTTCCCGGCCACCGAATCCGGTTTGCGCGAGCTTCAGAATGCGGATGCCGAAACGCTCAGCGACCTGCGCCGCAAATATTGGAAGCGGGTCGGGGAAGAACTGGGGTCCGATGTTACCGGGCAGCTTATCGTCGATAAGCTGCCGCTCAACGCGATCGCATTGCTGCACATCGCCCGCCTGTTTCCCGGGGCGCGGATACTGGTGGCCTTACGTGATCCCCGCGACTGCGTCTTCAGCTGCTTCCAGCAGCGTTTCGGCATGAGCCAGGCAATGTTCCAGTTCCTGCAACTCGATACCGCCGTTTCCTACTATGGCAATGTCATGAAAATCGTGACGGCTATGCAAGATGCGGGCGCCCTGCCGATGCACTTCGTCCGCTACGAGCGGGTCATCAGCGATTTCAGGCAAGAGGTCGGGGGAATGATTTCCTTCCTGGGCCTGGACTGGGAGGATTCACTGCTGGACTACCAGTCGACAGCAAAATCACGACACATCTCCACACCCAGCGCCCCCCAGGTGATTCAGCCTCTGTACACGTCCTCGATCGGCAAGTGGCAAAATTTCCAGCCATGGATCGGCGACCGGTTCAAGCCATTGGAACCATGGGTAATAGAGTGGGGGTACCAAGCAACTGGAAAAAGCCGGAGATCAACTTGAAACTCCCGCCAGGTGCAAGGCGCTGGTTTGTCAGGATCATCAAACTGGCTGTCATCGTCGAATTGGTGTGGTTGGTGGTGATCAACGCGTTGTTGCAGATTCCATACACGCAGACGGTAATCAACGGGATTCGGCCGGAAAAATTCAACGTCAGCTGGGAAAATGCCTGGAGCCCTTTCCCCGCCCGTGTGTACCTTCGTGGCGCATCGGCCAACGGCAACTCGAGGTCGCAGATCTGGCAGGTGGATGTCGAGTCGGCCTCGGGTTCCGTCAGGCTGTTGCCTCTAGTTTTCAAACAGGCCCGAATCCGTAGCGTAAACGCCAGCGATGTAACGTTCCGCATGCGTCCAAGGTCAAAACCGGACAAGGACTACAGCAGTAGCGAAGCATTTTTCCCCGTAATCGAAAACCGCGAGGTCACACCTGCGGTCACCGCGCCGCGCAAGAAAAAGCACCCCTGGAATGTGTCTGTCGAAAATATCCGGCTCAGCGGCGAACACGGCTACTGGATCTACCAGCTGCAAGGCTCCGCTGTGGCGGAGATCGAAGGTGGTCTGAATTACCAGACGCGGGGAGGGGCGCTCGAACTCGACCTGGCCAGCCTGGACATTCAATTGGGAAGACACTTTCTGAACGGTGATTACGAATTGCTCAGTCAAGGCTGGGTAAGGGGCTCGATGGGTTTTGCACCGTTCGTCCCACGGCAAAACAAGGGCCTGGCTTTGCTGGATTACCTGTTGCTGGACGTCGGAGTCGATATCGACGTGAACAGCCTGCAATTCATCAAGCTGTTCATGCTCAGGCTACGGGGTGTGGACGTGGGGGGCAGTGGCCGGGTCAGCGGCCACCTGGGCTTCGACCAGGGCTACGTGCTGGACGGGACGGATCTTGCAGTCGACGCCAGTGACCTGCAGGTCAGCTTTCCCGCACACCGCATACTCGGCGCCGGCGGCGTGGGGCTTGAAAAGGGACCGGGTACGAACGGTCTGCTCGATCTCAATTTTCGGTTCCGTGACCTGGAGCTGCGGCACGGGGATGACCCACGGCCGGTAATCGCCGGAGACGCCATGCTGATCGAAGTAAACAGCGACGGGTGGCTTGTGCCGAAGCCCGGGCGAGTGGATGACAGCCTGGCGGCAGGCGTTGAGATCAGGAACCTGGGTGTCCCTGACCTGGCCGTATTCCAGGGGTATCTGCCACCTGAATTTCCCCTGTCGATTACCGGGGGTGACGCAGTACTGGACGCAAGTCTGCAGTTGGGGCCAGGTACTGCCGGCGGCCAGATCCGCCTGGAGTCCGGCAATGCCAACGCCACCCTCGTCGACCAGGACCTGGAGGCTGATCTTTCGGCAAATATCGTGCTGGCCGGCGGCCAGCCGGAACACCTGGCATTCGATCTCAGCGGGTCCGAGATCGTTCTCGACAATGTGAGAGTGCTGGGAGAAAAAGCGGAATTCGATGACGAGGGCTGGTCGAGTGTACTGAAACTGCCAAGGGCAGATCTCGAACTGGCAGATCCGATACGGGCGAGCGCGCAGGCGGAACTGACAGCCAGTGATTCAAGGCCGATAGCGGCGGTTTTTCGCAACCAGGAGGGCTGGCGGCCTGAATTTATAGCCCGGGCGCTGACGGTTGAGGGGATTGAAGGAACGGCCGAACTGCAAGTTGTCGGCAGGAGAGTGGCGATTCCCGATTCCTGGGTCACCAGCGACAATATCGAGGC
>JARFQZ010000032.1 GCA_029287515.1 Lysobacterales bacterium | reverse complement strand
CCGGGCATCAGATGTCCTTTTGGTACAGACGGTAGCGCTTGCTGACCCGCGCCCCGATCTTCTCGAGGATGTTGCGCATGGCCTGGTTGTCTTCCAGGATCCAGGACAGTTCCACCCACTTGAGGCCGCGTCGCCCCGTCGGCTCGTGCAGTGCCTGGATGACCAGGAAGGCCAGCGCCGGTCCCAGCCGGGTATTCTGGTATTGCTTGCGAACCCCCATCAGCGGCACGCGCCCGCTGCGGGGATTGCGAACCTTCAGCCGCCAAAGGAGTTTCAACCAGCCGAAGGGCAACAGGCGCCCATTCAAATCAGCGATCGCCTCGTTCAGGTTGGGTAGCAGAACGATGAAGGCGGCCGGTTCTCCATCGACCTCGGCGATCCAGCTGTAGTCTTTCGGCACGATCATGAACAGCTCCTTGCCCACTGCCTGGAATTCCTCGCGCGAAAACGGCAGGAAACCCCAGTTGCCCGACCAGGCGTCGTTGAACACCTGGCGCATCGCTTCCAGTTCTTCTGCCTTGTTTTTTCGATCGACCTGGCGTACGGACAGGGTGCCGGACAGGCGATCCAGCAGCCGGCGGATGTTGTCCGGCAAGCTGAACTTCACCTGCTCGATTTCGTAGGCCAGCACATCTTTCGCCTTGCGATAGCCGAGGTCGGCGATGAAGTCCCCGTGGTAAGGCCGGGCATGGCCCATCATGATGTACGGCGGAGACTCGAAGCCCCCGATCAGCAGGCCGATTTCCTGGTTGATGTTCAGGTTGAACGGCCCGACCACCCGTTTCATCCCCTGTTCGCGCAACCAGTACTCGGCGGCCTGGAACAGGGCGCGGAATACCTTTTCGTCGTCGATACCCTCGGCCAGGCCGAAGAATCCAGTCTCCGGGTCATGCTGATCGAGGTGATAGTCGTCCACCTGCGCCGAAATCCGTCCCACAGCTTCGCCGTTCCGCCAGGCGATCCAGGCTTTCCATCGCGCATGGCTGAAGAATGGATTCTTTTCAGACAGGGCGTCCCTGCGTTCCGCCAGCAATGGGGGAACCCAGTTGGGGTCGTCACCATAGACGGCCCAGGGTACGCGGATGAATGCCTTTAGATCCGCAGGCGACGCCACTTCCCTGATGATCAGTCCGGATTCAGTCAAGCACGTTCTCCTGTTCGATTCCCTGCCAGCCAAACAGCCAATGCGCACCGGGATCCCGCGGTGATCGGACGGCAGTTGACCATCTTCAGGCTGATCGAACAGTTCGTCAATGCGAACGGCACATAAAATCTATTGTGGTCGGGCCATACTGAATCAATCCAGGCAGTTAATAACTAACGTGAAGTTACGTTTTAAGGTGAGGAATTGGAGCGTTTGAGAATCGATTCCGACCCCAGGAATCGAGTCTTGAGATCAGAGTCGGCATATCATTCCGTCAAACCGGGGGTAGCCCACTCTGACCCCAATTATTCAGACCCCAAAATAAGTTTATACCCTTAATCCGCGGCGGCTCTGCGGGCCTTCAAAATCTTTTCTGTCAGCACCACGTCGCCCAGGTTATCCACGTCGATAGGCGCGTCCGCATAGGGCATCTGAATAATTTTGAGGTCAATACCCCAACGCCTGGAAAGGCGCTTAACCAGTGTGGCCAAGGTGGCGAGTTTGTATTTATACAGCACCATGATTACAAAACCGAAAGCCTTCAGAATACGCTGCGGGTTCTTGCCGAACTGACCACCGCCTTCGAATGCCTTGGTAGCGCCCAGTGCTTTCTCAGTCATCAAGGCATACAGGTTACAACTGGACCACCCGCCGTCTTTCAGGTTATAGAACGCCCGTTTGCCCTCCGGGTATGCATCCAGGATGACTGCGGCGGGAGTCATGGCAATTCCCGCATCCGGAGCGCAGCTGAATAGTTCGCCGCAGAAGTAATCGATCATCTCGGTGGTATGAAGCGCATTATCGCCCGTCGTGATCAGCAGCGGGAAAGGGTCCTCGATATCCCGCGCGGCGCCGGTGACCGACAGAAAGAGATTTTCATGGCTTTGCACAAATTGAATTTCACCTTTTTCACGCAAGTCCCTGACGTAGGGCACACTGTCCAGCAGATCCGGCTGTTCCATTGATATGAAAATACGGTCGATATCCCGGGCTTCACGAATTTCCCGCAGCACTCGCTCTATCATGATCATGCCATCGAGCGTGATCAGGCATTTGTGGCTGACGTTCTGACTCCTGGCCACGACGTCTTCAGGGCCCAAACGACTGGCGGCCAGTACAAGAGCGGTTGCTTTTTTTGTTTTTGACATGAATTAGTCCCTCGATCAACGGTCCGATTTTATGTCCTGTGGCATACCAAGACTAGCCATCAGAGGCCTGATGGGCTGATCGTTGGCCAGGTTTGCCAGCATGCCTTTAACTGATATTGCTGTCTCCGCCGATAAATGGCCTTGCGCACAGCTATCAAATTTTTCCAATAACTGCGCTTGGCTCAAAGGTGCAGCCGTGCTGCCAACGGGCATTTTCACGGAAACCGAAAACCTGGTTCCGTCCTTCAGGGTGACATGCACTTCGGTGGGGAACTCCGATTCCATCTTCTCCACGTATTCTTTGCGCGTGATTGGCAGCAGGGCTTGAATATCCGCGTCCATGACCATGTCATCCGCGTATTCTGCAAGTCCCGCCTGGCCGTGTAGCAGCCCGACTGCCATGCCGTATTCAAGGCTGAATTTAGCCTGTAAACCGTTGACGGGCCGGTCATACATCAGGTTGCGCAGATGGCTGGCGGGTGCGCGTACAAAAATCTCCTTGACGGTGTCTGCGGTGAAGCCATGCTTTTCCCGCAGTGCCAACAGGCCATCCAGCGACCGGTGAACGCTGCCGCAGTTGGGGAAGCGTTTCACTTTCAGGCCATATTCTTCAATCATGAGTGGCGTACCTATGTCCTCGGTAGCAAACGTAACGGTTTGACCGTGCTCAGCCTTGCCGACCATGCTCGCGCGCAAGTGTTCTACATCCTGTCCCACCATCAGCGTGCCCATGCCATTACTGCCGTGCAGTGTTTGATCTCCGGCAGTGATGCCCGCTTCGGCAAAGAGGGCGGCTTTTACCGCGCCTGAGGCGGCAAGCCCCGCATGCAGGGGTTTTGCCATGGTGCCGAATTGACTCATGAATCCACCGCACATGCTGGTGGCGAGCGAAACCGCGTTGGCTGTTTCGTGGCGGTTCAATCCGAGCAACCGTGCGCAACCAGAGGCACTGCCAACAGCGCCGACGGTTGCCGTGGCATGCCAGCCCCGGTTCCGGTGGAAAGGATTCACACCCTGTCCAACGCGGCCAATGATTTGCAAGCCGACGATATAGGCGTCGATCACTGCTTTGCCGTTCATGTCGCGATCTTCTGCAAGGGCCAGCAGGGCGGGGGCGAGGACTGCCGTTGCATGGGCTTTCGCTGGATCGAAATTATCATCGAAATCGATCGCATGGGCTGACGTGCCGTTGACCAGCGCCGCCATCGGTGCTGATAATCCCGGCTCAAAACCCACCGCGGAACAGTTCCCGGCACCCCAGTCGCTGGCCAGTGAACAGACCTTTGCGCTCACTGTTTCCCGGGCACCGGGAATCATGACGGCCACCACGTCGGTCAGGGCGTTGCTTGCGCGCGTCGTGGCCAGCTGTGACCAATGGGCATCAACGTCGGATGTCCACTCGGCAAAAGCATGCAGCGGATTTTGATGGTCTGTTCTCATGGGCTTCCCGTAATTGCTGTTCCCGGCCAGCGTCTTCTGGCAGACCCTTCCAGGGCTTTCAGTCCTCTTGCCTGATCTTGATTTGTATCCCCTCGTCCCCGCCGGCGCTGACCCGGTCTTCGCCGATGTCATATTCAATCTTTCCGCCCCGCATGGTGATCTCGTCACGTGTGAGTGATGCCGAGCCTTCCATGCTCAGACTGTTCGATTCCCTGTGATACATGATTCTATCGGCTTCACCGGAGACGGTTTCAATCCTGCCTTGCGATATCGTATTGACGAGAATGACGGCGGGCGAACCCGTGAGAATCGCGGTTTCCGGGTCATCCAGCTTTCCGCACAATGTGGCGGAATCTGCTGTCAGGCACCAGTCACTGGTCCTGAGTTTAAATACACCACTGAAATTAATACTGTCAGGCTGTGGATAGGAAGTATAAACCACCCATTTTGTCTTTTATCGAAGTATCAGTGACCGTTGACCGGGTGGCTCTTTGGCCCGTTAATCCCTTAGCTACCGGTGTGCTGGCCATCCGAGCATCTCAGGCCTGCCTCTCTGGCCCCAGATGACGTCATGCCCGTCGCACAAC
>JARFQZ010000356.1 GCA_029287515.1 Lysobacterales bacterium | reverse complement strand
CGCCGCTGGCATCGTAACTGCCCAACATCTCCAGCGTTTCGGTGTCCCAGACGCGCAACTCGATCCCCTGCGTCCCATTGACGCTTCGTATACTTCCATCTACAAACCACGGCCGGTTGGCATCCAGGGCCATTTCACGCTTGAGATTCAGCGGAACACCCACGCCGTCGGCGTACCCTGCCTGCAGCATTTTTTCGTAGTAACCGTGGTTGGCCTCTTCCCAGGGAGAGTTGACGACCATGAATGGATTCTGGTTCAGGTCCTGGACCAGCAGCTCCGTAATTCCGTACTGCATCCAGTCCAGGCCGGAATCCCCGCTCTCATTGGTGAAAAAGAAAACCGCCACACGGCGGCGATAGGATTCCTTGGCAATGTAATGCTCTTCCTGCTGACCGAGTTCATTGCTGATGGTCACCCGATCCGCGGTAGCGCTGAGGTCCTTCCCGGCGAAAACGGTCAGCAGGAGTCCGATCGAGACCATGATGTTGATTGGAAGCCCGATTTTCTCGGCGCGCGTCACCCTGTCCTTGCCGGGCCTGCCGTGAGTCCAGGCCAGCAGAATCACTGCTGGGATCAGTGAATAAAGCCCCCAGAACACGATATCGGTGAGATATGGCGACAGGAAATATCGTTCGACCAGGCGGTCCAGAATCTCGACGATGACCCAGCAAGCGCCGATATAAACGCCGACGGCCGGAAGTATCCGGCGTTCCCGAATTTCGCTAAAGAAACTCAAACTGCAGTACCCGGCTTCGCATCAGAGTTCCGAATCTAGCACATACAACTGCGGATTCGACTGCCAATAGTCATGGCCGCGAACCGATAGCCTGGATTCAGTCTTTATGGGGAAGTCTCGTGGATCCGGTCTTGGTAACGATGCTGCGGCTGCTTGTGCGGGCGGAGGAAGGTCCCACCGACCGGCTTGAATAGCTTCCTGAATGAGAGGGCATCGAAGACGAACGCGGAAACTCCGATCGCGATGTACCGGTGTATGACCGGGATGTACCGGGAGTGTTCGTCGATCTGTCATATCTGTTGGGCTGCCCACGGTACATGGTATCCCTGAAATGGCGATCCGCATCTATTCGGCGACCCGGAACCTGCGTGGCCAGGTCCGTCGGCGCATAGGAACCGGAGGGCGGCGGGCTCGTAATTACCGGGTACGCCGGCATCGGCTGATCGGCCGCAACCGGCACCCTGTGCGCGGGGCTCCGATACGGCGAACGGTAGCGGGTTGGATGGTACCCATACCAGCCATACGTACCGTACCAGTAGTAATAGCGGGGGGGATGCCAGACCGAAAAATAGTGAGGATAGAAGTATGGGCTGTAATAGCTGAACTCCCACCAGGGGTACATTCCAATGTGATACAGAGAGCTGCTTCCCGACCCGTAGTAAGCACCTGATGACCCTTTTTCGGCGACGTAGTAGTCCCCGGAATCATTCGTGTAAACGGGGTAATACGGCGTGGCGCAAGCGCCCAGCAGCAAGGTCAACAGGGCAATGGCGAGAGTTGCTTTCACGATACCAATGATACCATTCAACATGTGAACCGTTGCTGAACCGCAGCAAATGTAGGCGATCGATTTCTATTGAATTGATAAACAATAATTCAATATGTTACGTGGAGAGCCAGTTCCGACTGGTGCAATGTTCAGGCTGGGTATACCAATGGAAAGAACTTACGAATTGCAGGGCTACGTCATCGTGCTGGACAAAGTGGTGTTTCTCACCCGCGTGTTCGAAGCCGAAGCGGGAGAGGGTTACCAGTTCAACATCCGGTTCGGCGGCGACCTGCGGCTGCCCGCCAAGTTTCCCACCCGCCATGAGGCTGATCTGCAGCGCAGTTTGCTGATAAAAGCGCTGAATCACGGCTGACCGGGACGCAGCGTCTATCGGGCACGGTTGTCCGGCTGTACCAGTCTCGCACCGGCCTGTCCCGGCCCGTAGATAACGACCTCGACCCAACTTGAAAGGCCGGGTTCCAGGCCTTCCGGCACGTCGATGACGAACTCTCCCGTCTGCTTCGCCTGGCCGCGCTCCTTCCAGCGGATCAGGACCGCATTGGACTGGTAATTCACATCCTGGAAAGTATTGCGGCACTGGGTCCGGGCGAGTATGTTGCCGCAACCCGCGAAAGCCCCGGTTGCAGGAACTTCAATCATCACGTCAGTCACCCCATATGCCAGCTCGTTTTTTATGATAATCCCCTCGATCACCACGCCAGCGTCCTCTGGCCGCTCAGGCCCTACCGTGGTCGTGGCGCATGCCTGTAGCAGCAACAGGGGCCAAAGCCAGGCAAAAATCTTATGTTGCATCAGCGCTTCTGGGCTTGCGGGCTCCAGGACTCATTGCCCTCCATCCGGTTTTCGAGTTCAACCATCAACCCCTGATTCATTTCGAACAGGGTCATGTTGGGCCGGTCGAGGTCCGTGATCAGTGTCATCACCGCAGAGAAGGTTATCGCCAGAGTCCAGGTGGCCAGGCTGCTGCGGGTTCCGGTGAGTCCCGCCTGGTAGCCCATGACAATCATCGACAAAAGGGCCATCAGGAACAGGGTCAGCCAGATGATCGGAGAGATACGGTTGAATAGCGCTGCCTGCAGACGCGCATCATGTGCGTTGATCATGGCCAGAACCGATTGGGCGAATATGCCCGTATCCTCGTGGTCACCGGCACCTTCCATTGCGCCTTCAGCCAAAGCCCACAGCATGTCGTGGATCCGCTCGGACTCACGGATCATTTCCACCACGGCATCGATGTCCGCCTCTCTGGCCGCCTGCGTGGTCTGTAACCTCAGCTTGGCAAAGTGGCGAAGCAATTCACGGGCCTGCAGTTGCTGCTCCGTTCCGATCAGGTCCGCACCACGGTAGGCTGAATCGATGGCGCTGACCTCCATCATATAAGCCTGGGTGCGCTGTTCGAAGTGCTGCTGCGCCATGCTGAAACTGAACGCCAGCATGAAGGCCAGCAGCCCCAGTGACGCCCCCATGATGGCCCTGACCTGCGCCATCTGAGCTTTGTATGGCTTACCCTGCTTGGTCTTGCCATAGCGGAACCCGATTTCGATGAACAGCACCTGGATGAGAACACTCATCAGCATCACCAGGCCAAGAGGTATGTGGTCCAGAAAATTCATGCTTATCCGTCCGTTTTTTCCATGCTCAAGGCATTGTTTACGATTTCTGAAACATCCGGTGATAGTCCATCCGTTTCAGCAATTCTTTGCAGCTCGGATTTCATCGATTGACGCCGCTCCACCGGGTAACGGATCCAGGGGTTGAACGCCGACGCCATCCGAGCGGCCATTTGCGGGTTCAACTCATTCAGCCTGATCACCTGGTCCGCATGGAGACGGTAACCGGCGCCTCCGGACGCATGGAAGCCCGTTGGATTCATCATGGAGAACACACCGATCACCGACCGGACCTTGTTGGGATTTCTAATGCTGAAACCCGGGTGCCCGAGCAGTTCCGCCACGCGCTCGACAGCATTTTTGCCTGGAATGGATGCCTGGATCGAGAACCATTTGTCCATGACCAGCGCATCGTCCCGCCAACGCTCCTCGAATGCCTTCAGCGCCGCCTCGGCGGCCGGTTCCTGCGCCCACACCAGTCCCTTCAGCGCGGCCAGCGTATCGGTCATGTTGTCGCTGGCATCCACCTGCCGCTGCGCCAGCTCAGCGCCACCTGGAATCTCCATCAGAAACGAGAGACAGACATTGCGCAGGCTCCGTTTGGCCATGGATTCAGATGACTTGTCGTACTCACCAGCCGCGCGCAACTGCTCATAGCGAGCGAGGAAATTATCCTGCAGCTTTTGAGCGAGCCCGGCCTTGACGAATCGGCGCGCTTGGTGGATCCCATCGACATCCACGACGTCCATC
>JARFQZ010000307.1 GCA_029287515.1 Lysobacterales bacterium | reverse complement strand
TTGATCGCCTGCGCCACCAGGTAGGCGGCGCCGCCCACGGCCATCAGGTACACAGCCTGGTTGTCGCGGATGGCTTCGATGGCAGCGGGGCCGCGCTCGGCCTTGCCCACCATGCCCATCAGGCCGGTTTCTTCAAGCATGGTGCGGGTGAATTTGTCCATTCGTGTAGCGGTGGTCGGGCCGGCCGGACCGACAACCTCGTCACGCACCGGGTCGACCGGACCGACGTAATAAATGAACCGGCCGGTCATATCGACGGGCAGTTCCTCACCGGCTGCCAGCATATCCGTCATGCGTTTGTGGGCCGCGTCCCGGCCGGTCAGCATCTTTCCGTTCAGTAATAAGGTATCACCCGGCTTCCAGCCCTTGATCTCTTCACGGGTGACCGTATCCAGGTTGACCTGTTTCACATTGCCGCCGCCTTCGCGGGCCACTTCGGGCCAGTCCGAAAGACTGGGAGCCTCGATCCGGGCCGGACCGCTGCCGTCCAGCGTGAAATGGGTATGGCGGGTGGCGGCGCAGTTGGGGATGATGGCGACCGCCTTGTTGGCCGCATGGGTGGGGAAGTCCTTCACCTTGACGTCAAGCACGGTGGTAAGGCCGCCCAGCCCCTGGGCTCCGATACCAAGCCGGTTGATCTGGTCAAACAGTTCCAGCCGCAATTCTTCGGCGCGGTTGGCGGCACCCCTTTCTTTCAGTTCATGGATGTCTATCGGGTCGAGCAGGGCTTCCTTGGCCAGCACCATGGCTTTTTCCGCGGTGCCGCCAATGCCGATGCCAAGCATGCCGGGCGGGCACCAGCCCGCGCCCATGACCGGCACCATCTTCAGCACCCAGTCGACCACTGAGTCTGAAGGGTTCAGCATGGCGAACTTTGTCTTGGCTTCCGAACCACCGCCCTTGGCTGCCAGGTGCACTTCCAGGAAGTCGCCAGGCACCATGTCGTAGTGGATGACACAGGGCGTATTGTCGCCCGTGTTGCGGCGGGCGCCGTCCGGGTCTTCCAGGATGGACGCGCGAAGGGTATTGTCGGGGTCCATGTAAGCCCGGCGCACACCTTCGTTGACCATGTCGGCGACACTGAGCTCACCTTCCCACTGCACGCCCATGCCGATGCGGAGAAATGCCGTGACGATACCGGTGTCCTGGCAGATCGGGCGGTGCCCCTCGGCGCACATGCGCGAGTTGATCAGGATTTGGGCCATCGCGTCCCTGGCCGCCGGGTTGGCTTCCTTCTCATAGGCTTCGTTCATTGCCTGGATGAAATCCACCGGGTGGTAATAGGAGTAGTATTGAAGTGCGTCGGCGACGCTTTCGATCAGGTCTTGCTGGCGAATGACGGTACTCATGGCGGGTCGGTCCCTGTTTGATTGGGGTGGAGATTTTGCACCCCTGATTTTACACCATCAGACCTGCTGGAATCCCTGCGTAAAATCACCCGGCACTGTCATCAAACGGGAACATTCTGCTGCCATTATGGAGCCTCGAATCCTTGGAGCATCAGTCTCCAATTCCCTCTGCCCTCCCTGGAACGGTGAGGGCTTTTTTTTGGCCACTGGCGCGGTTTTTACTTTTCCTGCTTCTTACCGTGCATTTCGGCCTGATGCACGGCGAATTCATCGGCATTGATGCAGCCGTCGCCGTCTAGGTCCAGGTCACCGAATGTGGGCATTTTCATGCCTTTGCCATGCCCCGCGTGCATCGCGTGGCCATCACCGCCTTTGTGCATTGCGTGCATTTTCTGCCGATGGGCTTTCTGGCCGGCGACCAGTTCTTCTTCGCTCAGCACGCCGTCACCGTCAGTATCCAGGTCGCTGAACGCGGGTGCGTACTTTGCGCCTTTCATCGGCTTGCCTGCTGCCGCCATCGCCTCCATTCTCGCGCCGCGAAAGGCGTTGAATTCCTCTTCGCTCACCGCACCGTCGCCGTTTGCGTCAAATTCCGAGAACGCCGGGGGACTGTGCTTCATGTGGGAATCGGCTTTGGCCACGAAGGGCAACATGGCGACAGCTATGACCATGGTGATGATGACAATGGTCTTGAATGCGGCCTGGTCTGGACTTTTCATGAGGTTTCTCCGCAGAAAATATCCAGATATCATCACGGCTCACTCGCCGGAATTCATTGACCTGGGACAACTTTTTGCCAACACCGGCCGGTGACAATCTGCCCGATCCGGTCGATTCGGCTTGTCGTTCCAGGCCCACGTTTCATCACCCAGGCTGCAATGAAACACGGTACAGTCCGTTCCTTTACTCATACACACTCTGTCCCCGGAGCTACCAGTCATGTTCGGAAACCTCCTGCCTTTCCTGATGTTCGGCATTTTGCTTGCAGCCATTCTCAGTAAACCCCTGTCACGCATTCCTTGGATCTCGCTGCCGGTTGCCCTGGTCATCCTGGGCTTCGTGTCATCGGAGATCTGGGTGGGGCTGGGCATGGACACCGGCCTGCGCTGGCAGATTCTGCGCGACCTGGTTTTTTACCTACTGCTGCCCATTTTAATTTTCGAGGCGGCAATCAATATCGACACGCGCTGGCTGAAGAGGGAAGCGGTTTTGATCGGCCTGCTCTCGGTCCCGTTCCTGCTGGTGGCGGCCGCTATTGCCGCCGGGATCATTCTTTTTCTCAACGGCGGCGCCCTGGGCGGCAGCTGGGCGCTGGCGCTGCTGATCGGCTCCATGATCAGCGCCACGGACCCGGCCATGATTGCCGGTGTGTTGGGGCGCAACGGCAAAGCCAAGCGTGTGGAGCAGATCCTGGAAGGTGAAAGCCTGATCAATGATGCCACCACCATTACATTGTTCGTGATGATTTCAGGCCTGTTGCTGACGACAGGCGGAGAGATTTCGGCAGGGTCCGTCGCTACCCGGTTTGCACTGACACTGCTGGGCGGTGCAGCCATCGGGGTAACGCTCGGCTGGCTGCTGGACCTGGTGATCGCCCCCGCCGATGACAAGGTTCTCTCCACGTCGGCGACCCTGGTGCTCGCGTTCTCGAGTTTCTGGATCGGCGAGCACCTGCTCGGCTTCAGTGGCGTCGTGGCGACCCTTACGGCCGGCCTGACCGTCGCCTGGCGGCAGAGGAAGCACCGTTCCGAGGAAGACATCGCGTTCGCACTGGATTCGTGGCAGATCCTTGGGTTCTGCGCCAATGCAATGCTGTTCTTTGCCGTGGGCATGAGCATCACGGTCCAGATGTTCCAGGACCACTGGCTGGCGATGCTGGTAGGGATTTTTGCTGCATTGATCTCACGCGCGATCATCGTGTTTTTCGGCCTGGGGCCGGTTTCGCTGATCCCGGGCATCGGAAAACTTGGATTTTCTGATCAGAACCTGATCCTGTGGGGCGGGATAAGGGGTGCGGTTGCGATCGCTCTGGCGCTGTCGTTAAGCGTGGATATTCCGCACTGGTACACGATTCAGAGCACGGTATATGGAGTGGCCCTGTTCAGCCTGATCGTTCAAACGCCCCTGCTGCCCTACCTGGCAGCCGGCAAAAGGAAAACACCGGAAGTGGCCCAACAGGCCTGAACTCAGGAATGAAGGTAACGGTGGCCCTGTGCCTTCAACCGGATTTTGGCCGCTCGCCATTGCGGGTAGAGCCGTTCCTGAAGGTCGTAAAATGCACGGCTGTGGTTGTGTTCTCGCAAGTGACAGATTTCATGCGCCACCACGTAGTCAATACAATCGGCCGGCGCTTTGACCAGGTGCGGGTTCAGCGTAATCACTCCGCTGGATGAACAGCTTCCCCATGTCCTTTTCATGCGTCGCAAACGCATGGATGGCAACTGGCCATTCGTCCAGGGGGCCTGGCCGCAGTAATGCGCCAGCCTCCGGGTGAACTGCTGCCCGGCTTGCTGACGATACCAGCGGGTGAGCAGGGTTTTTACCTGTTCCGGCGTTGGCTCCTGCAGCTGTACATTGAGCACGCCACCGTTACGGGACACTTTCGCCCGTTTGCCCGGTTCGCGGGCCACGGCCAGGGACAGTTTCTCACCCAGGAAGAGATGTTCCTCGCCACTGCGGTAGGCATAGTCGGGCAGGTCCCGTTGCTTTGAACGGGCCGCGCGCAGGAAACGGTCGACATGGCCGGCTTTTAGCTGCAGCGCCCGGTTTATTGCGCGCCGGCTCATCCGCCTGGGCGCGACCACCAGCAGATCGCCAGCTGAATCGATTTCCAGGTGAATGCGCCGCGTTACACGGGGCCTGTGTATGACCGCGTAGCCGATCACCTGGTCCGGAAGTTGAAGGGAATCCTGTTTCACGCCGGGCCATTGTACTTTAGAATCACGCCCATCATGCCGGCTCACCACGCGGACACCCTGATCATCGGCGCCGGCGCCGCCGGCCTGATGTGCGCTATTACCGCGGCACAGCGTGGACGCAGGGTCACGGTGCTGGAGCGCTCCAACAAGGTAGGCAAGAAAATCCTGATGTCGGGCGGCGGGCGCTGCAATTTCACCAACCTGCACATCAGCCCCGATCGATTTCTTTCCGCCAACCCCCATTTTTGCAAAAGCGCGCTGAGCCGTTACACGCAGTGGGATTTCATCGATCTCGTAGAAAAGCACGGCATCGAGTATTTCGAGAAAAAAACGGTCAACGGCCTGAGCGGGCAACTGTTCTGCAGGGAGTCCTCGAAGCAGATCGTTGCGGCGCTGTTGAATGAGTGCCAGGAGGCCGGCGTGGAGGTTATCACCCAGTGCGACACGGCAAAGATTTTACAAAACAACGGTTTCCACCTGGAAGGCAACAAGGGCACTTTTTCCGCGGAAACACTGGTGGTTGCATCCGGTGGGCTGTCCGTACCCAGCCTGGGCGGGTCGGGTTATGGCTACCAACTGGCGGAACAGTTCGGCCTGCGGCAGCTGCCGCTGACTGCCGGCCTGGTGCCGTTTACCTTGACCGGGGCGCTGCATGACCTGTTCGCCCGGCTTTCCGGGGTCACCTGCGAAGTGGTCGTCTCAAACCCGCGGGCTTCGTTTCGCGAGGACATGCTGTTCACGCACCGCGGCCTGAGCGGTCCTGCCGTGTTGCAGATTTCAAGCTATTGGAAACCCGGCGAACCGGTGGAAATTGACCTGTTACCTGGCCGTGACGTAAACCGCCTGATGACGGGCTGGAAAAGAACTCACCCGCGGTCACTGCTGAGAACGCAACTCGCCACAACGTTGCCCGGAAAGCTCGTAACCGAACTCGAAGCGCTGTTCTGGCCCCATAACAGGGACCAGCCACTGGCCGAATGGCAGGATCGTGAACTGGAGGCAATCGCAGGACAATTAAAATGCTGGTCGATCAAACCCGCCGCCACCGAAGGCTATCGAACCGCCGAGGTCACGCTCGGCGGGGTGGATACGCGGGACCTTTCCTCGAAGACCATGGAATCAAAAGTAGGGGGGTTGTTTTTCATCGGTGAAGTGGTGGATGTCACCGGGCACCTGGGCGGATTCAATTTCCAGTGGGCCTGGTCTTCGGGCCACGCCGCCGGCCAGGAAGTGTAGGGGCGAACCCTGCGCCCGGGATCGCACTTCCCGGACACTGGATCCGCCCCCACGGGGCACCTGGTGGTGTTTACAGGCTCATGGCGCGCCTGGCCGCATCCGGCTCGTCCAGCGGTACGCTGACCAGTCTTTTCACCCTGGCGCGGGAGTCGACCACGCAATCCGCCCTGGCCACTACTTCATTGCTCTTTGGATCATGTGCATCGAGATGAATGGTCTCGCGCACTCTCAACCGTGCTTTTGAAGCGTCGCTATCCGGGCTCATGCTGAAGTCAACCGGGCCGCCATTGCTGCTGGCAAGTTCGGTGACCATTGCATCCGCGCAAGCCTCCAGTCCGTCTTTCAGGGAAGCGGCTTTTACACTCCAGGGTGCAAGCGTCACTGCCATGGCACATCCAATCGCTAAAATCTTGCTGTTGTTCATCGTTACTCTCCTTTGTGATGAATGTCTCAGAACACGATGCAAGATTAGAAACCTGGCGCCTCGCTGACAAACGCTGTTTTGTTGCCGGTAACGTAGTTTTTTTCACCCGTCGGCCTGGAATTCTTTCAATACCCATTCGATGATGCTTTCGACTTCCGGACGCTCCTGTTCTTCCAGGCGGTGCGCGAGATAAAACTGCTCCCCGGTGTCGACCTCATCTTCCAGAGCACACACCAGCGCCCCCGATTTGAACAGTCTCTCGCTCAATGGCCAGGAAACCAGGGCAACCCCCAGACCCTCGGCAGCTGCCAGCACTACTGCGGCCATCGAGTCGAAGCGAAAGATCTTTCCGGCACTGGGCGGCTTGATATCCAGGGCCTGGGCCCAGTTGACCCAGGAATGCGGACGATTTTCATGAACGATCAGCGTCTGGCCGTCGAGGTCGGTGTATTTTTTGAACCGGGCCTTTTTCTTCAATTCCGGTGAGCAGGCCGCCACGATGCGGCGCGGAAACAGCGGGTAGGTCACCAGCTCCGGCCAGTCACCGCTGCCCAGCAGGATGGAGAGGTCTGCATCCGGCGGATGCTCTTTCATCAGGCTGGGCTGGGTGACGACACGGATGTCGGTATCGGGCATGACCTGCTGGAAAGAATTCAGCCTCGGAAGCAGCAACTCCCTGGCGAAGAACGGTGGCACGCACAGGCGGATGATGCGGCGGCCGAACTCGGTCAGTAGCTGGTGTGTTTCTGCCTCCAGCCGTGCAAACATCCCGTCCAGGAATTCGTGGTATTTCCGCCCCGCAGCGGTCAGCTCCAGGGCCCGGGTTTTCCTGAAAAACAGGTCAATGCCCAGGAAAGACTCGAGGTTCCTGACCTGGTGGCTAACCGCGGAGGGCGTGATAAACAACTCGTCTGCAGCGAGCTTGAAGCTCAGATGACGCCCGGCGACCTGGAAAGCCCGCAGCGCCCGCAACGACGGCATTCGGGTACTTGGTTTCATGCCCTCGGTGTTGCAAGGAACATGCCATGACCGAATTTCAAGCTAAAAGCGCGCTTTCAGTGCATCATTTTGGCCGGATTCGCACCGCGCTGGTGCCGGGTTGATGCGGATGCTCCAAAATGGGCTACCGGTATCCGGCTGCCTGCAACTGGAAAAGACGGGCGTAGTGGCCGTCCAGGTTCATCAGTTCCTCGTGGCTGCCCCGCTCGATGATCCGCCCGTTTTCGATCACGACAATCTGGCTGGCCATGCGCACGGTGGAGAACCGGTGCGAGATCAGGATGGCAATCCGGTTCAGGGTAAGCTTGCGGAAGTGCTCGAAAATAGTAGCCTCCGCCGCGGCATCCATCGCGGCCGTCGGCTCGTCCAGCACCAGGATATCGGCTTCACTGCGCATGAAGGCGCGCGACAGGGCGATCTTCTGCCACTGACCGCCGGACAGTTCCTGGCCGCCTTTGAACCATTTGCCGAGCTGGGTCCGGTAGCCCTCCGGCAAGTCCGAAACGAATTCGTCCGCCATGCCTTTTTCAGCGGCCTCCTGCCATTGGCCTTCATCGTCGACATAGCGCACATCACCGGCGCCGATATTCTCGCCGAACAGGAACTGGTTGCGGGCAAAATCCTGAAAAATCACACCGATCCGATGCCGGAGAGCATCTTCCTGCCAGTCTTCCAGGTCCATTCCGTCCAGCAGAATCCGGCCCGAGTCGGGCCGATACAGGCGGGTCAGCAGCTTGATCAAGGTGGTCTTGCCGGATCCGTGTTCGCCCACGAGCGCCAGTGACTCTCCTGGGCGGATGTGAAGATCGATATGTGACAGCGCCGGCCGGCCGGCGCCGGGATAAGTGAATGACACGTCTTCGAACCGGATACCGTCTTCCGGGTTCGGGCCATGGGTCGGCTCGCCGGCAGCCCTGGTGTCCTGCCGGCTGGACGGCGTTTCCAGGTACTCAGACAGGGTCGACAGGTACAGGTTGTCTTCGTACATCCCGCCGAGGGCCGTCAGGATCGCTGATACCGCCGACTGTCCTTGCCGGAACAGCAACAGGTACATAGTCCTCTGCCCCAGGGTGATCCGGCTGAGCAC
>JARFQZ010000246.1 GCA_029287515.1 Lysobacterales bacterium | reverse complement strand
CCAGTTGTCATTCGCCTGCTTGCGAACAGACTCGGCCTGGCCACGAACACCGTCGAACCGGCTTTCGATATCACCGCCGACGTCTTTGACGCGGGTTTCAATTTCACCGCGGAAACCTTTCACACGGGATTCGACTTCGCCAGTGAGGCCCTTGACGCGGGATTCCAGGTCACCGCGGATTTCATCAAACGCGCCTTCCACGTCCTTACGGGTCCGTTTTTCCAGCTTGCTGCCTTCTTTAACCAGCTTATCGAAAAACTTGTTGCCTTCTTCGAGCATCTTCTCCCCTTCCTGCTGGGCAACGCTGAATGCACCGAGACCGGCCAGCCAGATTTCACGTGCTGATTCGACAACAGGGTTTTCCGCCTTGCGGGCAACCGATTTACGTTGTACTTTCTTCTTGAGTTTCTTCTTAGCCATAACATCCTCCTGAATAGGTTTTGTTCCAATTGACAGGCTTATTCTAGGAACTGGAATTAGAGTAATCACACTAAAATGCATCGCTGGAACGAATTTCCGCACGACAACGAGCCCTTCGCTTTCCCCGGCAGGCAATTGCAGGATGCCTGGGATGACATCCACAGGGGAGATTGCGAGCCCTTTCCCACGGATGAGGACCTGCAGGAAGCCTGGCGCTGCTTCCACCGCGGGGACTTCCAGGAGGCCACGGAACGTGCCGACGCCATCGGCCGGGCCGCTCATGCCGTGGCCAACAAGGCGACCGGAATCTACGCTACGTATCTGGAAAGCGACCAGAAACGCCAGATCGGCTGTTTCAAATCCGCTATCGAAAGAGGAGAACGGGCGATCGAGGCTTTCCCGGACGATGCCAACAGTCATTATTTCCACGCTTTCAACCTGGGCCGCTACAGCCAGAGCATCTCCATCGTAAAAGCCCTGAAGCAGGGCATCGGCGGCAAGATCCAGAACAGCCTTAAACGGGCCCTGGAACTGCAACCCCGGCACGCCGAAGCGCATACCGCCATGGGCATGTACCACGCCGAGATTATTGACAAGGTCGGCAAGCTGATCGGTGGAGTGACTTACGGCGCCAGCGAGTCGAGCGCGATTGAACATTTTGAGGCTGCACTGGAGCTGACGCCCATGTCGCCGATTGCGAACATCGAGTTCGGGAATGGGCTGTACCTGCTTTACGGAGAAAAAAAGCTCGACCAGGTCTCTGATTTGTATATAAAAGCATCTGAAATGGAACCACGTGATGCAATGGAAAAACTCGATGTGGAGTCTGCACTGGCCGAGCTGGAATAGGTATTTAAAAGCCAGTAAAATCTTTACAAAACACACGATTTATCATAGTGTTATTTTTGATTCATACAGGGAAGTATCATGATCAACGAGAAAAACACGCTTATCGGGCATCTCGTGGAAACCAACGGGACGGATTTCGTCGCCCAGTTGATCTCCGAAGATGAAGGCTTTGTTCCGCAGGTTACCGTAGACGACACCGAAGTCAGGATTGGCCAGATTGGCTCCTACCTGATGGTGCGCCAGTCCGGTGTCTATGTGCTGGTGATCGTGGAAAGCATGTGGCAGGAGGTTGATCCGGGCGGCGAGTTGATGCGGATGATCCGGGTCAATCCGCTGGGTGAAATTTCGGCCAAGGGAGGATTCAACCGCGGTGTGGCCCATTACCCCACCACCGGCGCGGAAATCCACCTGGTCAGCGCCTCTACCCTGGACGTGCTGTTCTCCAAGTACAGCGCGGCCGACTTCAAGGTTGGCCAGCTCAGCGCGTTCGAATCGGTTGACGTGTTCATTGATCCTGACGCCTTCTTCGGACGCCATGCTGCTATCCTTGGTCAATCCGGTTCCGGTAAATCGTGGTCTGTCACCAGCTTTATCCAGTCCACCCTCAAAGCGATGCCCAACGCGCACATTATCGTGCTCGATCTGCATGGCGAATACGGAACCAAGGACTGGGACGATAGCACCAGGCCACCCTTCCCCGAAGATAAAGTGCGTTGCGTCAAGGCCAGCGAACTCGAAATCCCGTACTGGCTTCTGACCTATGAAGAACTCATCGAACTGCTGATTGACCAGGATGACCCCAACGCCTCGGTGCAGATCGCATTTCTCCGCGGCTGCCTCCTGGAATTGAAACGCGAGGCCAATGAACACCTCAACCTTGGCCACATCACCGTGGACTCACCCATTTACTTTTCGATGGATGACCTGCTCAGCCGCTTCAAGTACGCCAATGAAACCACGGCCGATTTCGGCAAGTCGAAAACCGCGTTGACACACAAGTTCGACCAGTTGCTGGTCAAACTGCAGAGCCGGCTGAACGACACCCGTTACGATTTTCTGCTGAAGCCGACGAAGCGAACCTCGTCCGAGTCGCTGGCGGGCCTGCTGCGTGATTTCGTAGGCCTGGGCGATCCCGACGCGAAGGTCACTGTACTCGACCTCAGCTCCATTCCTTTCGACGTGCACCCGACGGTAACGGCCCAGATCGGGCGCCTGGCATTCGAGTTCAATTACTGGAACCCCAGGTGCCGTGAATTTCCGCTGTTCCTGGTCGCGGAGGAAGCGCATGCCTATATTCCCAGGGCGCACGTGGGCGGTCACCAGGGCACGCGCCGCAGTTTCGAGCGCATCGCCAAGGCCGGCCGTAAATACGCCGTGGGTTTGTGTGTTGTCAGCCAGAGACCCAACGAACTATCCGAAACCGTGCTGTCGCAGTGCAGTACCTTCGTTTGCCTGCGTATCACCAACCCGGATGACCAGGAATACGTCCGCGCGCTGGTTCCTGATGCGGCCCGGGGCCTGCTGGAGACGCTGACTTCGCTCGCACAGGGCGAGGCAATCGCCACCGGCGAAGGCGTTCCCATACCGGTGCGCTTCCGGGTCACCATGCCGGATCCACCGCCCAACGCGCAGGACATCGAGTACGCGCACATGTGGGCGCGGGGGCCGCAGGAAACGGACGTCGAGCATATCGTGGATTGCTGGAGGCGTCAGCGCCGGTAAACGAGTTTCGCTTCCCTGCTCCCGC
>JARFQZ010000175.1 GCA_029287515.1 Lysobacterales bacterium | reverse complement strand
ACGCGGGCTCAAGGGATCCCAGGTTCTTCACCTGGTTGATGGCATGCGCCTGAATAACGCGTTCTTCCGCAACGCACCCAACCAGTATTTTGGGCTGGTGGACGCCTATGCCACCGAGCGCACTGAAATCATCCGCGGCGCGGCCCCTTCTCTGTACGGTGCGGATGCGATGGGGGGCGTGCTCCAGGTACTGACTTCCGAACCCGAATTTTCCGGCCCGGACTGGCAGGCGAGAGGCCGATTTTACGGCACCTGGAACAGCGTCGACTCCAGCCTGACAGGACGACTGGAAGGGTCCGCCGGCAAGTCGGGCAATGTTTTATCCGGTGGCATCAGTTACCAGCACCACGGTGACCGTGAGGTGGGTGGCGGCGAAACCATTGAACCCACGGCATACAAGGTCAAGGCCGCCGATCTGAAATGGCGCTACGACCTGAATGACCGCTCCGAGCTCATGCTCTCGGCACAATACCTGGAGCAACCCTCTACCCCCCGGATCGATGAACTGGTCCCGGGTTACGGGCAGGATCATCCCAGCTCCGAGCAATACGAGTTCAAGCCGAACCGGCGGAGCTTTCTGCACGCCCGTTACCGGCTGGAAAGCACGTCCCGCCTTTTCAGCAATTTCGAAGCCCACCTGGGCAGGCAGGTCATCACCGATGACCGGCTGACCCAGGACTGGAACGATCCGGAAGTAACGCGCGAGTTCAATGAAAGCGAGCTGGACGGGCTGACCCTGCAATTCAATTCGCCCTGGGGCGGAGGAAGCGGTCCCGAAACCCAACTGGTCTGGGGTTTGGAGCTCTACCGGGATGAAGTTTCCAGCAGCCGTTTCAGGTCAGACTCCCCCGACGCCAGCCCGGTCCCCGTGCGGGGCCGTTTTCCGGATGATTCCACCATGGACAGCGCCGCGGTATACGCTTCCAACCGCTGGCAATGGGACCGGTTTACGCTTGATGCCGGCTTGCGCTACAGCTGGTTTGAAATAAAGTTGCCGGCATCGCCCGAGGTAGAACAGGTGAAGCTGACACCTTCCGACTTCACGGGTGACATTCACCTCAATTATGAGCTTCGCCCCGGCGTCGCCCTGGTGGGAAACATTGGCCGGGGGTTCCGGCCACCGAACATATTTGACCTGGGCACCCTCGGTTCGCGGCCCGGCAACCGGTTCAACGTGCCGAACCCCAGCCTGAAACCCGAGTACGTCTGGAGTTATGACATTGGCGTCAAGGCGTCGACCGGTCGCTGGCAGGCCGAAGCATTCGCCTGGTATTCGGATTACCAGGACAAGATCAGCTCGCGATTCACCGGAGAGACCACGCCTGAAGGAAGGCTGATCGTGCAAAGTGACAACCTGAATTCCGTCGAGCTGTGGGGATTGGAGACCGGCTTGCGTTTCCTGGCTGGCGATAACCTGGAATGGTATGCGGTGGTCAACTACACGCATGGAGAGGAAAACGATGGCGGCGAAACCGTGCCCGCAGACCGCATACCCCCGCTGAGCGGCCGGCTGGGCATGGTTTACATGCATGGTGAACGTTGGCGTTTTGAGCCTTTCCTGGATTTCGCCGGCAGGCAGGACCGGCTGAGTCCGCGCGATGAAGGCGACCCGCGGATTAATCCTGACGGCACCGCAGGCTGGGGAACCGTCAATTTCCTGGCCAGTTGGCAAGCAACGGAAAACACCGAACTGGGGCTGAGGTTACAGAACCTGGGAGATAAAAATTACCGTGAACATGGTTCCGGAATCGATGCGCCGGGACGTAACTTCGGGATCTGGATTAATACGCTGTTCTGAGTCCCGGGCATTTCATGCATTTTTCTCGCGCCTGCGCCTGAAAAACTGCCTGAGCTGCTCACCGCATTCTTTGGAAAGGCACCCGCCTTCCACGACCGGCACCTGGTTGTGGCGTGGATCGGTGAGCAATTGAAATACACCGCCCGCTGCGCCGGTTTTCGGATCGATTGCACCGAAAACCACCCGTTCGAGCCTCGCATGAATCATCGCCCCGGCACACATGCAACACGGCTCCAGGGTCACGTACAGGGTGCATCCGGGCAGGCGGTAGTTGCCGCAACGGCTTCCGGCTTCACGCAAAGCCACGATTTCGGCATGGGCTGCCGGGTCGCTGTTCAAAATGGTCCGGTTCCAGCCTTCCCCGAGTATTTCACCATCCCTGACCACGACGGCGCCGACCGGAACCTCACCCTCTTCTTCCGCTGCATCTGCAAGCGTCATGGCATGCTTCATCCATTGCCGGTCTTCCTGGCTGAAAAGGCTTGCCTTACCCATGGAGGTACGGGTTGTCAATCAGGCTATTCCCATTCTATGGTTGCAGGCGGCTTACCAGAAATATCATAAACAACTCTCGATACACCATTGATTTCATTTATTATTCTTAGCGAAATCAATTCAAGAAACTCGTATGGCAGCTGCGCCCATCTCGCCGTCATGAAGTCCACGGTTTCAACCGCCCTGAGCGCCACGACATATTCGTAGCGGCGCTGGTCTCCCGTCACCCCAACTGATTTTACCGGCAGGAATACAGCGAACGCCTGGCTGGTCTTATCGTACAGATCATGTTTGATCAGCTCTTCGATGAAGATGTGATCGGCCCGCGCCAGCAAGTCAACGTATTCCTCCCTGACCTCACCGAGCACGCGCACACCCAGCCCGGGACCCGGGAACGGATGCCTGAACACCATCTCCCTGGGCAGGCCCAGTTCGATGCCGATTCTGCGTACCTCATCCTTGAACAGCTCACGCAGAGGTTCCACCAGTTCCATTTTCATGTAATCCGGTAATCCGCCAACGTTGTGATGTGACTTGATCACGTGGGCCTTGCCGGTCTTGCTGCCGGCGGATTCAATCACGTCGGGATAAATGGTCCCCTGGGCCAGCCACCTGGCGTCGCCCAGCGCCTTGGCCTGTTCTTCGAAAACATCGATAAACAGGTTGCCGATGACTTTTCTTTTGTCTTCCGGGTCAACCACGCCCTGCAGCGCGTCGAGAAACCGCTTACGCGCATCCACCTTGATGACGTGAACACCCATGTGGCGAGCAAATGTCGCCATGACCTGTTCAGGCTCCCGATACCGGAGCATCCCTGTATCGACGAAAATACAGGTGAGTTGGTCCCCGATGGCACGGTGCAACAACGCGGCCACCACGCTGGAGTCGACACCCCCCGAGAGCCCCAGGATCACGTGATCCCCACCGACCTGTTTCCGGACCCTGTCCATGCTGTCCCTGATGATGTTCTCCGGTGTCCAGTTTTCTTCACACCCGCAAATATCGTGCACGAAACGCTCCAGGATACGTTCTCCCTGGGCTGTGTGCGTTACTTCAGGATGGAACTGTATGCCGTAGAATCCACGACCGTCATCCGCGATTGCCGCCACCGGGGCAGAATCCGTGCTTGCAACCAGTTCAAAGCCCCCGGGGAGTTCCACCACCTTGTCCCCATGGCTCATCCAGACATCCAGCTGCGGCCTGCCCTGCGGGTCGATATGGTCCTCGATATCCTGCAGCAGCCTGGACGGCTGTTCCACGGTTACCCTGGCGTAACCGAATTCCTTGAATGCCGAAGGTTTTACCGAGCCACCGAGCTGCGCGGCCATGGTGTGCAGGCCGTAACAGATGCCCAGCACCGGCACATCCAGCTCGAAAACGACACCGGGAGCCTGAGGCCCATCCTCGGCATGCACGGATTCCGGACCGCCGGACAAAACGATGCCCCTGGGCGCGAACCTGGCAATGTCACTGTCATGGGAGTCCCAGGGCCAGATTTCACAGTACACGCCGATCTCGCGTATCCGCCTGGCGATGAGCTGGGTGTACTGTGAACCAAAGTCCAGGATAAGGATTCGGTGCAGATGAATGTCGTTGGTCATGGTGAATGATCTGCCTGCTCAGGATAGCTTGTAATTTGGCGCTTCCTTGGTGATTTGCACGTCATGGGCATGACTTTCCCGAATACCCGCATTGGTGATCCGCACAAATTGCGATTCTGTTCTGAAACGCTCAATGCTGTCACATCCCATGTAGCCCATGGATGACCTCAGGCCGCCCAACAGCTGGTGAATGACACTGGAAAGCGCGCCCTTGTAGGGCACTCTTCCCTCGATACCCTCGGGGACCAGTTTTTCCGCGGAAACATCGTGCTGGAAATACCGGTCCTTCGACCCTTCCTGCATGGCGCCAAGAGAACCCATGCCGCGGTAGGATTTGTAGGACCGGCCCTGGAACAGTTCGACCTCACCTGGCGCCTCCTCGGTGCCGGCGAACAATCCGCCGATCATCACGGTCCAGGCGCCGGCCGCAACCGCTTTGGCAAAATCGCCGGAAAACCGGATACCACCATCGGCAATCAGCGGCACGCCCTTCTGCTTCAGTGCGTTGGCGACATTGGCCACCGCGGTGACCTGTGGCACGCCCACGCCCGCCACCATCCGCGTGGTGCAGATGGAACCCGGACCCTGCCCCACTTTAACTCCATCTGCGCCTGCTTCAACCAGCGCGAGCGCGCCTTCCGCCGTTGTGACATTCCCGCCGATGACCTGCACATCGGGAAACCGGGATTTAACCCAGCGAATTCTGTCAAGCACTCCGCGGGTGTGGCCGTGCGCGGTATCGACAACAAGCACGTCAACGTTCGACTCCACCAACGCGGTAACCCTGTCCTCGGTATCCCCACCCACACCGACTGCCGCCGCAACCAGCAGGCGTTCCTGGGAGTCCTTGGCTGCATTCGGAAAATCCGTGGATTTCTGGATGTCTTTGACGGTTACGAGGCCGCGTAATTCGAAGCTGTCGTTGACCACCAGGACCTTTTCGATCCGGTGTTTGTGCAACAGGCTCAGGATTTCGTCCTGGCTGGCATTTTCCCGGACAGTGACCAGGTCCTCCTTGGACGTCATGATGTTGCGCACCGGATCACCCAGAAGTTTTTCAAAGCGCATGTCCCGGCTGGTGACGATGCCCACCAGCTCGTTGCCGTCCACTACCGGCACACCGGAGATGTTGTGGCGGTGGGTCAGGTCCAGAACTTCACGGATGGTGGTATCGGGCTTTACGGTAATCGGGTCCTTGATGACTCCGGCTTCGAATTTCTTGACGATCTGCACCTGTTCGGCCTGCTGTTCGAACGTCATGTTCTTGTGCACCACGCCGATACCGCCCTCCTGGGCCATGGCGATGGCCAGCCTGGCTTCCGTAACCGTATCCATGGCAGCAGACACCAACGGTGCATTCAGGTCAATTTCCCGGGTCAGGCGTGTTTTCAGGTCCACATCGCCCGGCAACACCTGGGAATAGGCGGGAACCAGGGACACGTCATCAAAGGTAAGAGCTTCACCGATTAACTGCATGCTGGAATATCTCCTGTTGCAAAACGCCCGGAACGGGCCGGGCGTCAGAGAGTTAATCGATTAATTATATCGTGCGCAGGATTTTATTGAAATCTCCCGGAAGGATTATTGCGTGGATTCTCGAGAAAAAACCTGCTTCCCGTCCACCCAGGTTTGCAGTACCCGGATTGCAGGGATCTTTTCTGCCGGAATTTCCAGTATGTCTTCTTCCAGCACGATGAAATCGGCGCGTTTACCTTTCTCCAGCGACCCAACGTGGTCTTCCATGAATCCGGCATAGGCAGCATCACGGGTAAATGCGCGAATCGCTTCTTTCCTGCTGATGCGTTCCTGGGCCTGCCACCCCCCCTCCGGCCAGCCTTGCTGATCCTTGCGGGTCACGGCGGCATGTATTCCAAGCATCGGGTTCACTTCCTCTACTGGAAAATCAGAACCGAATGCCAGCATCGCACCGCTATCCAGCAAACTTTTCCAGGCATAGGCGCCGGCAAGCCGATCCGCACCCAGCCGTTCGTCAGCCCAGTACATGTCGCTGGTGGCATGCGTCGGTTGCATGGCGGCAATGACGCCAAGTTGGGCAAACCGGGGAATATCCTGTGGGTCCAGAATCTGGGCGTGTTCGATCCGGTGGCGACCGGCATTTTCTGGATATTCGGACAACACCTGCTCGTATGCATCCAGCACCAGCCGGTTCGCCGCATCTCCGATGGCATGGACACCGGCCTGCAGGCCGCATGAAAAAACCTTGCGCAACGCTGACTGCATCTCATCGGCACTGATGAACATGAGCCCCCGGTTGCCGGCTTCGTCGCTGTAATCCTCCAGCAAGGCCGCCCCGCGGCTGCCGAGCGCCCCGTCTGCGTAAAGTTTCACCGATCGCATAATCAACCGGCCGGAAGGATCGCTCAATGTGCCTTCGCTGCAAAGCCAGTCCGTCGTCTCATTCATGCCGTCAGCCATCGCGTAAACTCTCAGCGGCAGTGCTCCCTCGCTGATC
>JARFQZ010000138.1 GCA_029287515.1 Lysobacterales bacterium | reverse complement strand
CCAGGCTTGGTCAGAATGGATTCCGGGTGAAACTGAACACCCTGGATGTCGAACTCGGTGTGTTTTATGCCCATGATCTCGTGGCCGTCATCGTAATCGCACCAGGCCATCACCGACAGACTTTCCGGGATTGAGTCCGGCTGAAGTACGAGCGAATGGTAACGGGTCGCCTCGAACGGAATCGGCAGCCCGGAAAAAACACCCTGGCTGCGGTGATAGATCATCGAGGTTTTACCGTGCATGATCCGCTCGGCCCGAACTACCTTGGCGCCGAACGCCTGGCCAATGCATTGATGGCCCAGGCAGACGCCGAAAATCGGAATCATCGGCCCCAACCCGCGCACCACGTCCACGCAAATCCCCGCTTCGTTGGGGGTGCACGGCCCTGGAGAAATCACGATACCTTCCGGCTTCATGCCGACGATGTCACCGAGGCTTATCTCGTCGTTACGCACCGTCTCGACCTCGGCGCCCAGTTCACCCAGGTATTGCACCAGGTTGTAGGTAAACGAGTCGTAGTTGTCGATCATGAGGATCATATCTGACGTATCCTATTGTTCAATATGCAGATTTAAATTCCATTTCAAAATCAGACTGCCCTGATCGAGCACTGGCCCGGCTGTCGAGAGCATTTAATGGATATTACAGCAAGAGCGACATGAAAAAAGCCCTTAACCGGAATCTCACGGCCGTGAGAACGACCGGCTGACCAAAATGTTTCAGAAAAAAATGTAATATGTAACACTGGATGTTGTGGCAATTGCCTGTGCCGATCCGTTGTCCGCATCAGCGTTCTCTCCAATACAGAGGAGAATATCAGCCGTGTATGTCAATCTAGCCATCCTCGCCGGGTTCGCTTTCATCTACAGTGCAATCGCCGGCCGAATTGAACGGAGTATGGTTTCCGGACCCATCGTTTTCCTGCTGTTTGGCCTGATATGCGGCCCCATGGGGCTGGGAATTCTGAACATAGAATCCAGCGACATGGAAATGCGGGCCATCGTCGACATCACGCTGGCACTGATCCTGTTTATCGACGCGTCGAATGCCGATCTGAAGATTCTGAAATCCCATGTGAAGATTCCGTGGCGCATGCTCATCGTCGGCATGCCCGGAGTCATCCTGCTGGGGGTCGTGGCCGGATGGTACCTGTTTCCGGACCTGGCGTTTTTTGAACTGTGCATCCTGGCCACGGTCCTGGCAGCGACCGATGCCGCACTAGGCAAAGGTGTCATCACCAACAAGGCCGTGCCCTCCAGGATCCGTGAGGGGCTCAACGCGGAAAGCGGCCTGAATGACGGCCTGGCCGTCCCCATTCTGTTCGTATTCATAGCGCTTGCCACCGGGGCGAATTCCGACCAGGACGGCACCTCGATGGCCCTGGGCCTGGTAGCCCAGGAACTGGGCATCGGTGCAGCCGTGGGGCTGGGCCTGACATTCGTCGGGGCCAAGCTGGCCAGCTGGTGTTACCAGCAGGGCTGGTGGTCCGACATCTGGAAACAGGTACTGGTCGTTGCCCTGGCCCTGGCCTGCTTCGCCACCGCGCAAAGCCTGCACGGCAGCGGTTACATTGCCGCCTTCGTCGGCGGGCTGCTGTTCGGCCAGTTAGCCGGGAAAGACACCCACGAACTGGTCTTCGCGGCTGAAGGGATTGGCGAAGTGCTGGCAATGACTACCTGGATCGTGTTCGGTTCTGCGGTTGTCGGCCAGGCCTGGGCCGGAATGACCTGGCCCATCGTCATTTATTCACTGCTGAGCCTGACGGTGATCCGGATGCTGCCGATGGTCGTATCGCTGACCGGGACCGGTGAGAACCTGGAAAGCAAGCTGTTCCTGTCCTGGTTTGGCCCACGCGGGCTGGCCAGTATTGTCTTCATCATCATAGTGTCGAGCTATGACTTGCCGGGTGAATCGACCATGCTTCACGCGGTCGTTTGCACCATAACGCTCTGTGTCCTGGCCCATGGCTTCACGGCAAACGCCTGGGCCAATGGCCTGGGTAGAAGAAGCCAGCGAACTGCCTGACAACAGCTCAGGGTTTGATGTAATTCAACCAGGCTTCCATCCGGATCATCACCCGGCGGATGATGTGCGTCGCGGCTACCGAGTCGGTGTAGATAGCAGCGGTTCCCACCGCGCCACCGGGAATCTTCGCCAGGCCCAGTACTTCATCTTCCATTTCAATCACCACCGCGTACGGCAGCGTGGGATCAGCAGGCGTAGGCGCCGGCGGTACCATTCCGCTGGGCGGTAACTGCGCTGACGGATTGATCCGGACGACTTCAAGCACACTCCCTTTCAGTATCTTCCCCGGAACCAGGCGAAGAGCGACTTCAACTTCCTGCCCCGGTCTGACGTGGCGTACCCGCGACTGGGGAATACCGGCGGCCAGCCGGTATTCATCATCCCCTACGAAAGCAACCCAACTCCGTATTGGCAGGTTCGCCACGCGCTGTCCGGGCCTTAGCGACAGGCCCACAACAACGCCATCTGACGGAGCGCGCACCACGGTCTCAGCCAATTCCCAGTTCGCGTTGTCCAATTGCGCAGAGTAATTCAGTACCTCTGCACGGTAGATGTCGACATCAAGCTGGCGCCCGACGCCCCGCTCCATCAGGTCACGGGCCCGGTCCAGGTTAAGGTTGGAAAGCTCGAGTTGTGCTGTAAATTGATCAACCCGCGACTGGTACTGGGTTGGATCAATTCTGAACAGAACATCTCCTTGCTTCACGGACTCCAGTGCCTGGACTTCCACCTCGGTGACCTCGCCATTCACATTCGGGATGATTTCGATCACCGTCTGAAACTGGTTCACGGCCCCGGAAGGCGCTCCCCACTGCATCGGTACGAACAGGACGAAGAACAGCAAAACCATCCAGATCGCCGGTGACAATTTCCAGAAGGTATTCAGCTTGATCAGGCCGATCTTGATGGCCAGGAAAAGAACTGCAACATAAATCAGCGTGAGGAAGACAATCATGAGGCTACCTCCTCTTCACTGGCTTCTTCAGTAGCGGGTTCGCTTTTCGGCCTTCCCTGCAGTGTATATTCCGGATTCGAGTAGGCCCAGATAAACGCAAGCGGCGTCAGTATCCCCATGGTGATTACGCCCCACCAGCCACACATGGCAATAGCATCCGCCTGCGGATGATTGCGCTGCCTTGCTATTTTTCCGGGGTAAGCGCCCAGAATGGCCCAGATCGCGATGGCGGTCCCCACCAGAACGATGATTACGATCAATGCGAAAATATCCAATCCGGTCATGGGTGTTTCCTCGAAAGTGTGCTGTAATCTTGCCACGAGGCGGCAGGCTTTCAAAGCCTGAGGCTAGAGTCCCATCGAAGCACTGTTGACCGCCGCGATCAGCGCCCGGCCCTTGTTCATGGTCTCTTCCCACTCCTTTTCGGGGTCGGAATCGGCCACGATGCCGGCGCCGGCCTGCACGTGCAGCATGCCATCCTTGATCACGGCCGTGCGGATGGCGATCGCCAGGTCGGTGTCGTCGTGCCAGTTGATGTAACCCACGGCGCCTGCGTAGACGTTGCGGCGGAC
>JARFQZ010000071.1 GCA_029287515.1 Lysobacterales bacterium | reverse complement strand
GAGCGCTTCCGCCGTCCTGGTGTCGGATCTGTGCCCTTGTGCAGGTCTGCGTGGTCAGTGTTCTGTATCACCGGCGCCTTCATCGCAACTGCGGGACGTCGGGTTCAGCCCCCTCCCGTCCGGGCTGTTGCCGCCGGAGTTGCCATTGGCCTGCAGGCTGCGGGTAAAGGCGTAGAACGCCTCGTCCTCGCCGAAGGCATTGGCGTATCTCTCAGTCGACCTGGCATCGCCCTCACCACGGAGTGTCTGGCCGTCGCGCTCCGCCTCGGCCAGGATGACCTGGGCCTCACGGTCGGCGTCGGCGCGGATGCGCTCAGCCGCCTCGCGACCTTCGAAACGCAACAGGTTGGCTTCTTTCTGCCGGTCTGCCGCCATGCGCCGGAACACCGACTCACGAACATCGTCCGGCAGTTCAATGGCCTTGATTCGCACATCATCGATCTGGATACCAAATTCCGCGGCAGCTTCGTTAGCTGTTACTGCGATGTCCTGCATGGTGCTTACGCGTTGCTCTGAAATGACTTCCACCAGCTTTCGACGAGCGATCTCATTGCGGATACGGTCCTTGACGATACTGTCCAGGCGATTCAGCGCTACCCGCTCATTGCCCTGGGTAGACGTGTAAAAACGCACCACATCGACAATCCGCCACTTGACGAACGAATCGACGGCGACGAACTTCTGTTCCGAAGTGAGCATTTGCTCAGGATTGGTGTCCAGCGTCAGCAGTCGGTTGTCGAATTTGCGCACGTTATTGATGAACGGCGCCTTGAAGTGGATTCCCGGTCCGTAATCACTTTTCACGATCCGGCCAAGCTGGAACTTGATGGCATACTCGGTCTCAGTGACGATAAACAAACTGGAAACGCCCACGAAGCCAAGCACCGCGACGAGAATTAATAAGATGGTCCGGCTCATTGTCTGCCCTCCCTGCGCGAGGTTCGGTTGGTGGCTGAGTTCTCCCCAACCGGCCCCTTGTCCGGCGTCACTACCGGCGGCATCAGCGGTCGGCCACCCGAACCGCCACCACCCAGCTGATCCAGCGGCAGGTAGAGCACGTTACCGCTGCTGCCTGCGTCCATCAGCACCTTCTGGGAGCGCGCAAATACGTTCTCCATGGTTTGCAGATAGAGGCGTTTGCGTGTGATCTCCGGCGCCTTGCGGTACTCATCCAGCAGTAATGTAAAGCGTTGGGCCTCACCTTCCGCCAACGCGACAGTGGCCGCCTTGTAACCCTCAGCTTCCTGGATGATACGGGCGGCCTGGCCGCGGGCCTCGGGCACCACGCTGTTGGCGTGGACGCGTGCTTCCTCGATAAAACGCTCCCGGTCTTCGCGGGCGCGGATCACGTCCGAATAGGCTTCACGGACCTGGGCGGGAACATTGACGTCCTCCAGGTTGAATTCGTTGATCTGGATGCCCGCCTGGTAGCGGTCCAGCGTTTCCTGCAGTACACGCTGGGTTTCAATCCTGATGGTCTCGCGCTGGGTACCTTCAAGAATGGCGTCCAGGCGGTTGGTGCCGACGGACTCACGCAGTGCGCTTTCCGCCGCCTGCTTTACCGTGAGCTCGGGATCCCGGACTTCGAACAGGAAGTCCTGGGCGGAGAGCACGCGGTATTGGACCTTGTAGAGGAACTCCACCAGGTTTTCGTCTTCGGTCAGCATGTGGCCCCGGTCCTCCAGGGACCGGACGCTGCTGACATTGACCGTGGTCATTGTTTCAAATGGACGAGGCAGGGTCAGGTTGATACCCGGAGACAACGTGCGGTTGTATTTGCCGAACCGCAGCACAACGCCCAGCTCCGCTTCATCAACGATGTGGACTGCATCCCAGCCCACCCATAAAACCAGCGCCACCAGCAAGATGCCGAAAATTCCGCCGGCACCACTGGATTCCGATTTACGCTTGCCGCCGCCACTGCCGCCAAAAATGGATTTCAGACGGTTGTTCACGGTACGAAACACCTCGTCCAGATCCGGGGGTTGCTGATCACCGGAATTCCAGGGGTCCTTGTCACCCTTACCGGGCTCTTTCCAGGGCATTTCTATCTCCTGAGTTTAGATTCAATTACAAACAGTCAGTTGGGGGTCAAGCAGTCGCTTTCAAGTGGCCGGGTTCGCTTCCGAGCAGTTGTTCACGCGCCACGTCCCCTTCGGACCCGGGCAGACGCGCCAGCCGCTCCGCGGTTTCCTTGGGTACGTCGACATGCAGCATCCATGAACCATTTTCGGCTATCCGCTCTTCACTGACCACACCCAATTCGAATAGTTGCGCGCGCAGCTTGCCGTCTTTTCCGCGCAACTCTATCCAGCGGTTGATCCGTTCACTGGACAACCGGTCGCTGATCGATTCGCGCAGCTGCTCGATGCCCTCGCCTGTCCGGGCTGAAATGCTGACGCTCACCGGCATGCCGTTCTCATCTTCGTTCCGGCTGACTTCCTGGCCATTACGGTCAATTTTATTGTATACCCTGATTACCGGAATCTGGTCCGCCCCGATGGATTCCAGCACGTCCTCGACATCCTGTTGGCGTTCCATGCGGTAGGGGTCGGATACATCCGACACATGCAGCAGCAGGTCAGCCCCGCGGGCCTCCTGCAGGGTTGCGCGAAAAGCTGCGATCAGCTCATGCGGAAGGTCGCTGACGAAGCCGACCGTGTCCGCCAGCAAGACCTCGCCGCAGTGCATGCCTTCCATGCGCCGCACCGTGGGGTCCAGCGTGGCGAACAGCATGTCTTCCTCGCCCACGCTGGCGCCGGTGAGCTTGTTGAACAGAGTGGACTTTCCTGCATTCGTGTAGCCGACCAGCGCAACCAGCGGTGCACGGGAGCGCTGGCGCTGGCGCCGGCTCTGGTCCCTTTGCCTCGCCACTTTGTCCAGCCGGGTCTTCAACTGGCGAATCCGGACACCGATCAGGCGGCGGTCCGTTTCCAGCTGGGTTTCACCCGGGCCTCTCAGGCCAATACCGCCCTTCTGCCGCTCCAGGTGAGTCCAGCCGCGCACCAGGCGCGTGGACAGGTGCCGCAACTGGGCGAGCTCAACCTGCAATTTACCTTCGTAGGACTGCGCGCGCTGCGCAAAGATATCCAGGATCAATGTGGCCCGGTCGAGAACCCGGCAACTGCAGGCTTTTTCGATGTTACGTTCCTGAACTGCGCTCAGTGACTGGCTGACGAGGACCAGGTCCGCACCGGTTTCTTCGACGAGTTCTGCCAATTCTTCAATTTTGCCGCTGCCGACGAAGAAGCGGGCATCGGGGCGATCACGGGGGGCTGTAACGATTCCGGTAATTTCCGCGCCGGCGGAACGGGCAAGTTCCTGGAACTCGTCCAGGGCGTCTGGGCCTGTCAACCTGAATTCGGGATGGAGGATAACAGCGCGGTCGCCGCGCTCGGCACGATCAAACAAGATTGCGCCTCGGGAATCTCTTAGCCATCTTCCTCATCAAACACGCGCACATTCCGTGCGGGAACCACGGTGGATATCGCGTGTTTGTAGATCATCTGGCTGACCGAATTTTTCAGCAGCACGACGAACTGGTCGAAGGATTCAATCTGACCCTGCAGCTTGATCCCGTTGACAAGATATATGGACACCGGCACGCGCTCCCGGCGCAGTGCGTTCAGGAATGGTTCTTGTAAAGACTGACCTTTTGACATGTCCGCTCTCCTTTATTCTTTGTTTCGCCCGCTTTTTCCAGCCAAGAATAACGGGACTTCGTTTATCTAAGTGCGTTTAGATGATTTTTCAAGGAATTTTGACACTTCCCTGAACACGGATTCCTTCTTATTTCCGATAGTTGGATCATACCACAGTGCAGTGGTTTCCTGCCTCAACCAGGTCAGTTGTCTCTTGGCCAGCTGACGCGTTGCCGCCAGGGCTTTCTGGCGCATTTCTTCAAAATCGGATTCCCCCTCCAGGTAGCCCCAGGCCTGCCGGTATCCCACGCATCTCATCGAAGGCATTTCCGGACTCAGATCGCCCCGCGCCCGCAGGGCTTTCATCTCGTCCATGAAGCCTTCCTCCAGCATTTGTCCGAACCGCAATTCGATGCGCTGGTGCAAGACTTTTCGGGGCTCGGGGCAGGCAACGATCCTCAGCACCCGGTAGTCCAGTTCCTGTTCAGCCTGCTGCCCCTGGAGTTCGCTCATTTTCCGGCCTGTCAGCTCGATCACTTCCAGGGCACGGGAAATACGCTGTGGATCATTCGGGTGAATCCGTTCCGCGATTTCGGGATCTTTTTCAGCCAGTTCGCGATGCAGCGCAGCCCAGCCCTGCTCGCTTGCCCTATCCTCGATAACCCGGCGCAGCCCGGGGCTGGCGGAAGGCAGCCGGGCCAGGCCCCTGGCCAGCGCTTTGAAATAGAGCATGGTGCCACCCACCAATAAGGGCACCCTGCCCCGCGCGGTGATTCTGGACATCTCGTCCAGCGCGTCGTGGCGGAACTCGGCAGCGGAATAGGATTCGGTGGGGTCCCGTATGTCGATCAGCGCGTGTGGCGCCTGCTGCAGGGTCCCGGCGTCCGGCTTCGCCGTGCCGATGTCCATCCCCCGGTAGACCAGGGCGGAATCCACGCTGATGATATCGACCGGAAAACGCCGGCGCATTTCGATCGCCAGCGATGTTTTTCCGGATGCCGTGGGCCCCATCAGGAAAATGGCGGGCGGTTTTGAAGCCTGGCCCGGCATCAGCGCCCGCGCAGGAATAAGCGGTCCAGCGTGGCCATGTCGAGCTGAATCCAGGTCGGCCGGCCATGATTGCAGTGGCCGGAACGTTTCGTGCGCTCCATGTCGCGCAGCAAGGCGTTCATTTCCGGCAAAGTGAGTATCCGGTTGGCGCGCACCGAGCCGTGGCAGGCCATGGTGGACAGGATTTCATTGGCTTCCGTCTCTATGCGGTCACTACTGCCCATGCCGTCCAGGTCGGACAGCACATCCCGGAGCAACCGGGCTGGGTCCGAACTCGCGAGCAGGGCCGGAACCTCGCGCACGACAACGCTTTCCGGACCCGACCGGTCCACCAGCAGGCCCAGTTCGGCCAACTCCTCCTGTCGTTCCTCAGCCGACTC
>JARFQZ010000053.1 GCA_029287515.1 Lysobacterales bacterium | reverse complement strand
GGTCTATTCCGAAGGGCGCCTGCCCACCAACAAGCAGGGGCGTCTGATTTCCACGGCCAACGCCAGGCTGAGGACCGAGGGGCAGCCCTTTGCACCGACGTTCATGGGTGCGTGGGGCGCCGAATCCCGTGTCCTGGTGATCGTGTCCTGGTTTTATGAGTTCGATAGCAGGGTTAAGCCACAGATCCCCTATGCCGTTTTTCCCACGGATGCACCGTTCTGGATGATGGCCGGCCTGGCGCGCCCGATTACGCTCCCCGATGGCTCGCGGCACATGAGTGTTGCAATCATTACGGTTGACCCAAACGAGGTTTTGAAGTCAGTCGGCCATCACCGCAGCCCTGCCCTGCTGCGAGACCCGAAGGAGGCGGATGTGTGGCTCCACGGCCAGAAACCGGAAGCGCTGAAACTGCTCAGGCCCCACGAAAACGAGACCATGGGTGTGGAAGCGGTCCCAATGGGTATCAAGATTCCGGGCAACCAGGATGTCGACATTCCGGATTTTCTGGACACTACAAAGTAAAACCCGGCCCGAAATTTCGGACCGGGCCGTGAGCGTTCGGCTGATTAGCGGTTGGCGGTAACTTGTTCTTCCTGTTTAGCTCCCCTGGCGGAAAACTTTTTCGGGTCTTCGATGTGAGACTCCTTTTTTACCCGCCCTGCGGTAGTGAGGTGATGCCGGTCACGGCGGCTGTACCCGTCGTACTCGGGCTCAGCCGTGGCAGCTGACTTCGGCACGTACTTCTGTACCGAGCTCAGATTTTTCTGAGCAAACTGGCGCCGGGCCTCCCAGATATCCTCTTTGCGGGACAGTCTGTCGTGCGTCGTCGGTGCGAGTTTTTCCGACGGCGTCTTAGGAAGATTCCTTTGCTTGCCCGACTTCCTGGTTACCCAGACTGCGATGAAAGCACATGCTCCCACAAAGATCAGAAAGATTACGGTCTCCATCCTGCAACGCTCCAAGTCAGGGTCCCCGTCACATGTCCCGTTGACGTTTTGCCCACCCTTGCGAAGACTCGCTAAATCCGTTTGCTCCCTGTCGTGATTCCAGCCCCCTCCTGCGGGCCAGTGACTTATTTCCCCTTGTCTATTATATATATAGCATAAACTGTTCAATATTTGATCAAAAATCCGGCAAACCGAACCAAATTCAAGTTAAGAACACCTACCATCCCCAGGGTGTTCTGACCTCATGCAGTGAGCTCCGGGCCACGACAATGGGCGAGCCTGCCAAATCGGTTGGCTCCTTTTTCGATCCGCTTTTGCCATGCCCATTGGCGTTATTTTTTGAGGGCCCGTAGCGATCCTCCACCAATGACCGCAGGCTTTCGTTTCGCTTCTGCACGTAATTCCTGTCTTCAACCGTCTGTTTTTCAACTATCAGGTGATCCACGAAGCGCTGCAGTGTATCGGAGACCGTGCGCTCATCCACGGCCCGGGTCCGCAAGTCGTTGCCGGGCCAACCCCAGGGGGTCGGTACGCTCAAACGTTCGTTCAACGAGGCCTTTGCTTCAGTCGACGTGGCGGGGGAATCGGGTTTGGAAGTTACCGAAAAACTGTCGCCTCCCCGGTAGACCGCATTCACTTCATCTTTTCTTCTGAACAGCACTATGCACAGCGCCATAATACCCATAATAATCAGGATATAGGTGACGTACTCCATTCTGAAAGTCTCTCCATCTTGTTGAATATCTGACTTTCAAAATCCTTTTGCTGCGCAGATACTTCGCCTATCAATTGAATTACAGTAGTGTAGTCGAAAAGTTGGCGCCAACTCCAAGGTTCTGCATGACAAAGTCATCCCCGCTTCTCATCGTACTGTGCATGCTCTTGAGTGCTGTTCGTGCAGACGCCAACAACGGCATCACGGAACAGTACATTGCACAAGCGTTGCAGGGCGACCTGAGTTCAGCACAGGTGCTTTTTTCCGGTGGGCAATCTGCAGGCCTGACGGCAGGCAGCGCCGAATTGTCGCGCCAATTCCAATCCCGGTTTATCGACCGTGAGGATGAATCTTCACCCGGCACCGGTGATGGGTTGGCTGACCGCGTCATTTCCGCTTACCGTATCTACTGGAGCCGGTCCTTGACAGGGGAAATTTCTGAAGAACAGGCAGGAATTCGCCTTCGTGATTCATTGAGTCAGATTCTCGCAGGCCAGGTGGAGACTTCCGCGCCACCGAGCGCTGATGAGCTCTACCCGGAACTTGGCCGCGCTCTCAACGGGAGAGGGTTTCACGTTCTTCACGACGATGCGCCGCCCCTGAAGGACTTGATTCTCTGGAAAAGCGAGGAAGTACGGCAGTACTCGGTTCGCCTGTCAGACAGCACGGAGAATGTGGTCGTCGTGTTCCTCTCGGACATTTTCAGCATGGGCTGGAAAGACTATGCCACTTTCGGACTTGCCTTCACGACGGGCTGGGTCGAGGACGGGCGCCTGTACTGCGTGGACTGGGCCTACGACCGGCAATCCGAGAAATTCGAGGTTTCCTACCTGAAGCATGAGTCCCGCCACCTGGCCGATTTGCGGAATTTTCCTGATTTAAGCTCGGCTGACCTGGAGTACCGGGCCAAACTGACCGAACTCGCGTTTGCGTCGAAAACCACGATGCAATTGCTGAATGACTTCACCCGGAAAAGCGCCATGAACCCGGCAGCCCCGCATGCTTACGCCAATTACCGGGTGACCCGGGATATCTACCGGAAAATCCATAACGGGCCCATGCCGGATTCCGGGAACCCGTGGGCGCAGGTCAACGCCGCCAAAATCAGCCGGGCGGCAAGGTCGCTGTTGGAAACCGACACCGTCAAGCTGCGGTCCGGTGGCCCGTGACCTTCATCCGCTAGAAATCAAACCGTCCCCGGATTCCTCCGAAATAGCCCCTGCCCCGGGTCGAATAACCCAGTACGTCTTCATAGGCTTCATCGGTCAGGTTCGTGATCCGGGCGATCACTTCCAGCGACCCGTTGATTCTCCAGCCTCCTGCCAGGTCCAGCAGTGTGTAGCTGTCCAGCTTTACCTGTTCGCTGAGGAATGTGCCGGGATCGAAAAACACGTCGTATTGCTTGCCTGTGAAAGACACATTGAGATTTGTGTATGCCCGGTCGCCGGCAAAACGATACTGCACGGTAAGACTGCCCATGTGTCGGGGCCGCCTGAGCTCACGGATGTTCTCACCCTCCACAGGTTCGGTGGAGTCCGTGTACGTGTAGTTGGCCGCTATATCGAGATCAATTAACGGTTTCCAGTCAAAGACCAGTTCCACGCCCTTGCGGTGGCTGTCGGTATCGCGATTGATCGCCGTGAACAGGAATGTCCCGGGATCGAACACGAAACCATCGATTTCATCCTTGAGTTTAGAGTTGAAGTAAACCGCCCCGAAAGTGACGCCCTGCTCCATCCACCGGCTGTCGAAACCCAGTTCCCACCCCCGGGATTCTTCGGGCTTGAGGTCCGGATTGCCGATGAACTGGTCCGGGTAGAACCCATAGCGCTCAGTGAATGTCGGAGCCTTAAAGCCGGTACCGATAGAGCCCCGAAGCCGGATGATTTCACTGGCCTGGTAGCTGAAAGCTGTCTGCCAGGTGGTGATGTCGTCGAAGTCACTGAAATCGTTGTACCTGGCGCTCGCCGTCCAGGTGAAACCGGACTCGTACTTGCCCACGTATTCCCCGGCCAGGCTGGTCTGATCGTAACTCTGGTCCTGGTTGGGATCGCCCCAGGGCAACGCTTCCCCGCGCTGTGAGAAGTCGGTGTCGATGTAATCAAACGCCGCGGTCAGGCGATGATGACGCTCCTCTCCCAGCAACACGCTACCGCGTGCGCGCGCATCCACCACTTCGGCTGCGGTCGAACTGTTGAAGATACCGTCATAGAAATTCGTGTTATCGCTGTCCGTGTAATTGACCGATGCGTTGCCTGACCAACGGCTCTCTGGAGGCTTGTAGCGGACTTCTCCGCGGACATAGGTGCGATCGGCCCGGGTCACACGGTCGGTATCGACCGGCAGGCCGGTGACGTAAAAATCCACATCGTCGAACTGTGTTTCCGCATCCACGTATTGCCCCGAAGCGACAAAAGACCAGGCGTCATTGATATCCCACTCCAGCCCGAGATTGGCCGTGGTGTTGTCCGAGCCGTCTTTCTCGTCTCCTTCTCGCGCAATGTTGATGCCGTCGGTGGTGTAGTAGGAAAGGCCGCCCTGCAACCTGAAATTCTCGCGGCTAAGCCCGCCATCCACGGCCCCGTTGAACGTACTGAAAGAGCCGCCTTCCGCCGACCCGCTGACCCAGGTCTCACGCGTGTCTTTTGTGCGGATGATATTGATGACACCAGCCATCGCATCCGAGCCCCAGATAGAGCTCTGGGGTCCGCGAATGATTTCGATACGCTCGATATTTGCCGTCGTGGCGAACTGGAACTGGAACTCGTCGACCGAAGCCGGATCGTTGGCACGGATGCCGTCGATCAGGACCAGCATGTGGTTGGCC
>JARFQZ010000351.1 GCA_029287515.1 Lysobacterales bacterium | reverse complement strand
CCCTGCGATTCCCACAGGCGGCGCACTTCGCGGTTGCGGCCTTCCATGATGGTGACGTGGTACCAGTGGTTTTCGCCGGTGCCTCCGGCGGGCTGGATGTCGCTGAAAGAAGCCGGTCCATCATCCAGTTCGACGCCTTCTTTCAGTTTATTCAATGTTTCTTCACTGGCTTCGCCCCGAATCCGGCAGGCGTACTCGCGATCGACGCTGCTGGAGGGGTGCATCATGGCGTTGGCCAGTTCACCATCAGTGGTCAGCAACAATAACCCTGTCGTGTTGATGTCCAGTCGTCCGATGGCCACCCAGCGACCATCCCTGACGCGGGGCAGGCGGTCGAATACGGTCTTGCGGCCCTGCGGATCGGACCGCGTGGTCACTTCGCCCTCGGGCTTGTTGTAAACCAGGGTCCGGTGCTGCACCGGCTTCGAGTCCACGCGCCAGGTTTTACCCTCATAGCCGATGTTGTCGCCCTGCGTGACCGAGAGGCCCAGCGTGGCGGTCTGCCCGTTCACTTCAACCTTGCCGTCGGCGATCTGCTTTTCCAGGGCACGCCGCGACCCCAGCCCGGCAGCCGCCATCAGCTTTTGCAGCCGTTCAGCCGTCTTCTGTGGTTTCAAGTTCCAGCTCCGGTTCGATCGTCTCCATGTCCTTGATTTCGGCCAGTGACGGCAAATCGTCCAGGCTGGACAGGTTGAAATAATCGAGAAAGGCCTTGGTCGTGCCGAACAGCGCCGGCTTGCCGGGTACATCCCGGTGTCCGACCACCCTTATCCACTCGCGCTCCTGCAGCGTGCGGATGATGTTGGTTCTCACCGACACGCCGCGAACCTCCTCGATGTCGCCGCGGGTGATCGGCTGGCGGTAGGCGATCAGGGCCAGGGTCTCCAGCAGCGCGCGGGAATACCTTTGCGGGCGTTCTTCCCAAAGGCGCGCTACCCATGGATTGGTGTCTTCGCGCACCTGGATTCTGAAGCCGCTGGAGACTTCCTTTAATTCCAGGCCGCGCTCTGCATAATCGTCTGCCAGTTCCTCGAGCGCTTTGCGGATATCGTTGGCGCCTGGCCTTTCCTCGTCGGTGAAGACCGTTTCAATCGCTTTCAGCGAAAGCGGTTCACCGGAGGCCAGCAACACGGCTTCCAGGATGCTTTTCAAAGAGGTTCGGGCGGTGTCACCTATACGCGCCATGCGTTTTCCTTGTTCATTCGTAAACCTGGGCGGCCGATTCCGGGCTCTTGACGTAAAGCTGCCCCAGCGGTTCATTCTGGATGATGTCGACCACCCGCTCGCGGGTCAGCTCCATCAGCGCGAGGAAGGTCACCACCACGCCCATGCGGCCCTCCTCCGGGGTGAAAAAGAACTGGAATTCCACGTAGGGATTCTTGCGCAACAGGTCGATGATCGACGTCATGCGCTCTCGCACCGACAGGGGCTCCATCTGCACGTGGTGGCTGCCGAAAAGTTCGGCCCGGCTCAACACGTCCCGTAGCGCATCGAGCATGTCGCCGAGCTCCACTTCGGGCGGAATCTGCACCACGTGCCGGTCCGTCATGAAGGCTTCCGCCACCACGAAATCCCGGCCTTCCCGCGGCAGGTCATCGAGGTCTTCAGCAGCCTGCTTGAAGCGTTCGTATTCCTGTAGGCGGCGGACCAGTTCGGCACGCGGATCGTCCTCGTCTTCATCATCGCCGGCCGGGCGGGGCAGCAGCATGCGGGACTTGATCTCGGCCAGGATGGCGGCCATCACCAGGTACTCCGCAGCGAGTTCGAACTGTATGTCCTCGAGCATTGCGATGTAGCTCATGTATTGCTCGGTGATGTCTGCGATCGGGATGTCCAGGATGTCGAGGTTCTGACGGCGAATGAGATACAGCAACAGGTCCAGCGGGCCTTCGAAGGCCTCGAGGAATACTTCCAGTGCCTCCGGGGGAATGTAGAGATCCTTGGGAACCTGCGTATAGGGCTGGCCCTGCACGATTGCGAAAGGCATTTCGGCCTGTTGCACCGGGTGATTTTCTTCCGTTTCGGGCTGGGTGTCGACGGGTTCCATGGATGTCTAGAAGTCTACCACGCCCTGTCCCTGGCGGAGGACGCGGGGTGTGTCTCCGGTCAGGTCCAGCAGGGTAGTGGGTTCGAGCGGGCAATAGCCGGCGTCGACGAACACGTCCACGTCGCGATGCACCGCGTCGTAGAGGTCCTCGTTGTCATAAATCTCTTCTTCCAGGTCGGGCAGGATCAGGGATGAACTGAGAATCGGTTCGTCGATGGTTTCCAGGATGGCCTGGACTACAGCGTGGTCGGGAATGCGGATGCCAATTTCCGAGGGCCGCTTCTGTCCATGGTGTTTTGGCACCTTGCTGGTCGCCGGCAGTATGAACGTGTAAGGGCCGGGCGTCAGTTGCCGGATCAGCCGGTGAGCCCAGTTGCTTACGTGGGCATAGCGGCTGACGTCGGAAAGCGTCCGGCAACAATAGGTGAAGTGAATCCGCCGTTTCAGTTGCCGCAACCGGACGACACGGTCCTGGGCCTTGCGGTTACCGGTGCGCCAGCCCAGCGCGTAGCCCGAGTCGGTGGGATAGGCGATCAGGCCACCACGGACCATGACGGCAACGATATGCTCGATTAACCTGGGTTTGGGTCCGTCGGCACGGACCTCTATTCTTTCGCTCATTATTGTTTTCTGAAGCGGGCGCCAGCGCGATATTCTAATGCAGTTGGCCGTCCCGGAAAACAGTTGTGATCACCGCCTTTACGCTGGATCAATCTGCATTTAAGCTTTAGCCATGTGGTATTCAATTTATTCGAAAGACAGGGAAGGCAGTCTGCAGGCACGGCTCAACGCCCGGCAGGCGCACATCGCGCGGCTGGAAGCGCTGTTGGCTGAGGGAAGATTGTTGCTGGCGGGCCCCCGCCCGGCCATCGATGCCGAGGAACCCGGTCCTGCCGGTTTCAAAGGTTCACTGGTTGTTGCGGGATTTGATTCACTGGAGGATGCACAGGCCTGGGCCGATGCAGATCCGTATGTTGAAGCCGGTGTGTACGAATCGGTTGAAGTCACCCCCTTCAAACGCGTGATGCCGGTATGAATCCGCTGGAGCGCAAGAAGGAGATTACGCGCCGGCTGAAAGAAGCTTTCGAGCCGGAAACGCTGGGCGTGGAAGATGAAAGCTACCTGCATGAAGGGCACGAAGGGGCGAGAGACGGCCGGGGCCATTTCCGGGTTTTGATCATTACGGATGCTTTCGAAGGCAAAACGATGATTGAGCGTCACCGCATGATCTACCGGGAACTGGATGAAATGATGCGTCTCGATATCCATGCGCTGGCGATCGACGCCTGGTCGCCTGGAGAACTGGACCGCTAGCTCCCGGTTTCCGGCTCTTCGCAGGCGCGATTACCCTTGTCAAAGATGATTTTCCATTCGCCATTTTCCTCGAGGCGCCAGATGGAAGTGAAATAGGCGAAAAGTTCCCCGCTGCTGTTTCGCACCGGCCCTGTGCTCAGGGCCAGCGTTCCCGAATCCAGTACCTCGACCTTTTGTGGTTCCCATGAAAAAGGCGCATCAGGTTCGTCGAAATAGGCTTTCCAGGTATCTGCTACCTGTTGTTTTCCCCGAAGTGAAGAATCCCCCGAAAAAAACACGGCTTCATCGGACAGGAAGGTTACGAAAGCTGCATGGTCGCGTTCAGCCATCGTGGCTGCGAAGGCTCGCTCGGTTTCGGCAACCTGCTGGCTGAGCCGATCTGTTTCGGTTTCCGCGGCTGCGGGTGATATGGCAAGTAGCAGCGCGAGGGCAGCGAGAGGTGGCAGCATGACTCTTGGCATGTTTTCTTGCTCATCATGTGAATGGTAGTGTGAGTGTAGGTGTTGGCGCACCCACGGTCCATATTCATTGCGGAGGCAAACACATGAAGCTGCGTTACAAAATTCTCGGTTCTTTACTGGTGCTGATTGTCGTTGGTCTGATGTCGCTGGCCATAGCGTTGAGCTACACACCGGATTGCGAACCGGCGCCGGCGCTTGCGGGTGATGCCGAAACAATGCGGGCCGTGGTCTATCGATGCTACGGGTCACCTGACGTGCTGACCCTCGAGGAGGTCGAAAAGCCGGTGGTCGGCGACGATGAAATCCTGGTGAAAGTTCATGCGGCCGGCGTCAATCCGCTCGACTGGCATTACATGAGAGGCTCTCCCTACATCATGCGGCTGAGTTCCGGCCTGGGTAAGCCCAAAGACATCCGCCTGGGTCGGGATTTCGCCGGCAAAGTAGAGGCGGTGGGTAAAAACGTCACCCAATTCAAGCCCGGTGATGCAGTGTTTGGCGGGGCCGGGGGTGCTTTTGCCGAGTACGTCGTCATCCGTGAAGACCGTGCACTGGCGCACATGCCGGATAAGCTGATGTTCGAACAGGCCGCTTCTGTTCCCGTCGCGGCAATCACCGCGCTACAGGCGCTGCGTGATCACGGCAAAGTGAAACCCGGGCAGAAGGTGTTGATCAATGGCGCATCAGGTGGGGTAGGCACGTTTGCGGTGCAGATAGCCAAGGCCTTCGGCGCGGAAGTGACGGGTGTTTGCAGCACCCGGAACCTGGAAATGGTCAAGTCGATCGGGGCTGACCACGTGATTGACTACAAAAACGAGGATTACACCCAGGGCGGTCAGCAATACGACGTCATCATCGACATGGTCGGGAACCATTCCCTGCTGAAGAACAGGGAGGTGTTGAGTCCCGAAGGTATCATGGTCCTCGTCGGAGGGCCCAAGGGTAACTGGCTGGGGCCCCTGTCAAGGCCAATCCAGACCATACTGCTTTCACCATTCGTCGACCAGGAATTCGCTGTGGTCATGGCAAAGCTGGACCCGCAAGACATGCGCGCCCTGGCCGACCTGATGGCGGAAGGCAAAGTCACTCCCGTCCTCGACAAGCTGTTCACGCTGAGTGAAGTGCCCGACGCGATCCGGTATTCGGAAAAAGGGCGCGCCCGCGGCAAAATCGTGGTCAACGTGGAATAAGACGAATGACGCCCGCCCGGGAAGGGACGGGCGCCTGGCCAGGATCATCATTGAACCATGCAGGTGGATCCTTCGATGCCAATGAGCTTGGTAGCGTTGGACGTTTTCATTCCATCCACGCCATCCAGTACGAAGACACCCGTGACGCAGTCGGTCAGCAGAACCTGCAAAGTGCCCCAGGTTTCCAGGTCGGCGGAAGGCGTCGGCATCTCGAAAGAACCCGGTGTTCCTACCAGCATGCTGAACTCGTAGACCTGGCCGAGAACCACATTTTCGATGTCAAGGAGATTCGAGACCAGCCACAAGCGGTCGCCGTCAGTCGAGTAGCCAAAATAGTAAATCAGCCAACCGGCCGGCGTGTTGAAGACCAGGTAGCCTTCACCGTCACTTTCCGGATCAAACCACGGACCTGACCAATCAGAACCGGGCACAGGAGTGGGACCCGACTCCATGCTGTATTCGATCTCAAGCCGCGGCCGGCGTGATTCGGTGCCACCCTCGCGACTGCTAAAACGCTTGGCGCTTACGACCGATTCGTTCGCCACCACTATCCAGCCGAAATTGCCTGCCGGGTTGTCCAGCCAGCCTTGGACATCGTCAATCATTGCCGCGGTTGATCCGAATTCCATGGGTCCGAGGCCGCTGGTCATCACCTGGGCCCTGGGTGTCTGGCTGAAATCACCACCCGGGGTAGTCCATGTCATGTTGTCAAAAAACGTGTGGTTCCAGGTCGCATCCCCTGCTTGTGCGGGGGCGCCCTGGCCCTCCGCTCCGCTTGCGTCCGAAGCACCCTCACCCCAGTCTGATTGCAGCCTCAGGAGATTCATCATCGTCGCGGCGGAATTTTCCCTATTCAGGTACAGCTGCAATTTTGCCGACGTGATGGTTGCGCCGGCCGGAATCTCGCTCAGGTCCTTGAACGCAATGACAGCGCGGCGTATTCCTTGCCCATTGGTTTGACCGCTGAAAATATGAGTGCCGGCTCCGTTACTGAGGGCGCCCTGCGAACTCTCAAAAAGTGTATTGTCCTGGGACGCTTCAATGGTGACCGTTTCCGCCAGAGCCGTGCCAGTGAAAATGCTGAAAAGCAGGATGATAATTACATGCATTATTCTCTCCGGTCCGTTTAAAAACACCTGTAATCAGAGTATAGGCGTGACTTGAAATTCTGCCTCTTTACCAGGTCATTACGGTAACCATTCAATTGCTGTGTGCATTTTTCAGAACGTGTGCTAGGTTAAAAAAGCAAACGGGCAATCCCTGTCCGTTAACAGGAGAGTCTTATATGATCAAATCCATAAGGAAAACACTTTTCATTCTATTGTTTGCCCTGTCATCCACGATGATGGTTTCCAGCGCCGTGGCCCAGGAGTGGCCGCTCGTGGGTGGTGATTATTGGGAAGTGACCGGTATTGATGTCCATGATGGTGGTAGCTACAAGTACGCATCATGGCTGGCATCGGAGTGGCGGAAAAACCTGGAATTTTCAAAGTCCAAAGGCTGGATCAAAGACTACATGATACTAGCTAATGTGCACGGCCGGTCTGACGAAGCTGACCTTTACCTGATCCGGGTAATGGAAAGTGTTCCTTCCGGCGCCGAGGGTGAAAAGCGGCAAAAAGAGTACCAGGAGTGGCAAACGAAAACGATAACGGAGATGCAGGCTGAAAGCGGCAACCGGGCAGAGTATCGCGAAGTGATGAGTTCAAGCTTACTGCAACACCTTACTTTCCGGGATTAAAGGCAAGTCAGTCAATCAAGGCGGCCGGGAGGAAATCTTCCGGCCGTTTTTTTGTCCGAAGCGGACGAAAACCGGATCGAAATCACTGTGTGAATATCACCCGCACCTGGTCTTCAGGTAATTCTTTAACGCGGAATCCAGAGGCGCCCACCACGGTTTCAGCACCCACCATGGCGTTGACGATGGCTTCTTCCGTCGCCTGGACAGTCGCCGTGAAAACAGTGGACAAGTCATTGTTCGGGTACATGGTGATGGCCGATTGATTATTTTCACTGATCTGTCCGGCGTTGGCCGTCGAAAAAGCAATGAAGATATCACCGGAACCGCCCGAACTGATCGCGCCCAGGCGGCCCAGTGCCAGGGAAGGGCGCTTGGCCACGCGCATCAACTGGTGCGGCAGCAGCGGGGCATCGGTCGCCACCACGATGATGATGGAACCGTCCCGGGTCGCATCCGAAACCGGGGCATCGGCGTCATGGCAATAGGGGTACCAGTCCACGTGCCTTTCGATGGAGCGGTCCGTGAAACAGTGCTCACCGACCGGCAACAGGCCGCTGACCGGCTTGCCGCCCAGGCGCAGGTCATCACCGTCCCAGTTGTAATTACATTGCACCAGCACGCCGACGGTGTACTGTTCGCCGGTCCCGCCAAACTTGCGCGATGCAGTGCCGATTCCGCCTTTGAAACCGTTACAGACCATGCCGGTGCCCCCGCCCACCGCGCCTTCTTCAACCGGCCCGGATGTCGCATTTCTCATGGCTTCCAGGGCATGATCGGGTTGTACGTGAAATCCATTGATATCGTTCAGGGCGCCATCATAGGTCTCGCCAACCACGGGCGCATGCCAGACCGCCGGCCAGCCCTTGCTGACCATCCAGGCGACAGATGCATCCCGCACCACGCCAACGCTGTGCGTGTTGGTGATGGAAATGGGACCGTCCAGCAGGCCCCGTTCCTCCAGCCAGGTGGTGCCCGTCATTTCACCGGAGGCATTGAGCGTGAACCAGCCCGCAAATACCGGGTCGGTTGAGTGCTTGCCGCGCGGGTGGATGGAAGTCACACCGGTCCGTACCGGGCCTTTGCCCACTTCCAGTTTTCCCTCGCCAGTGATCAGTGTGACCTGGCCCACCTCGACGCCGGCGACATCGGTGATCGCGTTCAAAGGCCCGGGCTGGCCGACGAATGGAATGCCCAGGTCGCGGGCCCGGTCAGCGGATTCCCCGGCGCAGGCCAGGGCAGATGTGAAAGCCAGCAGAAGGGCAACGACAGCGGCTTGCCTGGAATAAATTGCCGGCACGTCACTCTTCCTGGAAATGCTCCGCAACCACGGTAGTGTAAACGCCCCCGCGCACCAGGAATTCGGCTTCAATCCGCGCGTATCGCGGGTCGGTCGCCTTCACCACGTCATCCAGGATCCGGTTGGTCACCGCCTCATGGAAAGCGCCTTCGTCGCGATAGCTCCACAAGTACAATTTCCACGATTTGAGTTCAACGCAGGAAGCGTCCGGAATATACTCCAGCCTGATGGTTGCGAAGTCCGGTTGGCCGGTCTTTGGACACAGGCAGGTGAATTCTGGAGACTCGATCTGGATGGTATAATCCCGTGACGGTTTGGGGTTGGGGAATACTTCAAGTTCTTTGCTGGGTAAAGTGCTCATGGCAACTCCGTAAATTTCCCTGTAGATTAGCCTGAAACGATAATAACGAGCCACATAATTTTAATGAACATTACTTCAACGTCGCGCCTTTATTGCATGCCGTCGAGCGTAGCCGCCTTCCGCCAAAGGCGGGAGCAGGGAAGCGAGACTCCTTAGATGAGACTATCTGCAATAAAGCTGGCCGGATTCAAGTCCTTCGTCGACCCGACCACGTTCCAGGCTCCAACCAACCTGACCGGCATCGTCGGCCCGAACGGCTGCGGTAAATCCAATATCATCGACGCCGTGCGCTGGGTGATGGGCGAAGGTTCCGCCAAGGTGTTGCGCGGCGAATCAATGGCCGACGTGATCTTCTCCGGCTCATCCACCCGCAAACCCGTGGGTACCGCGACGGTCGAACTGATCTTCGACAATTCGGCAGGCCGCGTGGCAGGCGAATTTGCCGGCTATAACGAAATCTCGGTCAAGCGCCAGGTCTCGCGTGATGGCGTTTCAAATTACTACCTCAACAGCGCGCGCTGCCGCCGCAAGGACGTGCGTGACCTGTTCCTGGGCACTGGACTGGGCTCGCGCAGTTACTCGATCATCGAGCAGGGCATGATCTCCGAGGTGGTCGAGGCCCGGCCCGAGGAAATCCGGGGGCACCTGGAAGAAGCCGCCGGCATCTCGAAATACAAGGAACGCCGCCGTGAAACCGAGCGGCGCATCCAGCATACCCGGGACAACCTGGACCGGCTGTCTGACCTGCGTGATGAAGTGGGTAAACACCTGGGTCGGCTGAAACGCCAGGCCCGGGCCGCCGAGCGCTACCGCAAGCTGAAACAGGAGCGGCGGGAACTGGAATCACGGCTCATGAGCCTGCGCTGGAAAAGCCTGATGACCGACGCCGAGGCCGGCCAGCAGGACCTGGCCAGGCGTGAGACGGCTTTGCAGGAAAGCATCGCGCAGCAGCGAAAGGCCGAGGCGGCCCTGGAAGAGCTCCACCAGAACCAGGGTCAGGCCGGCGAGGCCTTCAACGTGGTCCAGGGCGAGTTGTACGCGGTAGGCAGCGAAATTGCGCGCCTGGAGCAGAACATCCAGCACGCCCGGGAACTGCAGGAACGTCAGAAGCAGGAGTACCAGGAAACCGAGACTGCCCTGCAGGACCTGGAAAAGCACATGGTGCTGGACCGGGCCCAGGTCGAGGACCTGACGCGCGCGTTGGCCGAAGTCGAACCTGCACTGGCCGTTGCCCGCGAAGCCGAGGACAAGGCCCTGGCCGAAATGTCCGAGGCGGATGACGCCGTGGCCGCCTGGCAGAAGCAGTTTGAACAGCACCACCTGAAAAGCACTGACGCCAACCGGGAATCAGACAGGGCCCGCGCCGAAATCGAGGTGCTGGACCAGCGACTGTTGCAATCCTCCCGCCGCATCGAGGCCCTGCGCCTGGAGGCCGATTCGATCAACACCCTTGAAATGCAGGGTGAAATCGACGAGCTTGAAATACAGTCGAAAGCACTGGCGAAACAGGAAAAAGAACAGCAATCCGCGCTGGACAAGCTGCGCGAGCAGTTTACCGGGTCGCAGAAAGCCCTGCGTGCCGCGGAGGACCGTTACCGTACGGTGCAACGGGATCTGCATACCCGCGAAGGACGGCTGGAATCGCTGCAGGCCTTGCAGCAGGCCGCGCTGGAGGACCAGTCGGTCGAAGACTGGCTGAATAGCCAGGGACTGAGTGATGCGCCCCGGCTGACAAAAATTATCGATGTCGATGAGGGCTGGGAAGCCGCCGTGGAAGTTGCCCTGGGACACTGGCTGCAGTCGGTGATGGTCGAGCAAGGCGGTGATTTCAGCGACGGCCTGGCCGGCCTGGAGCAGGCAACACTGAACCTGATCGAGGACCAGCGTGGCACCGTCAAGCCGGTCAAAGGCAGCCTGGCGGAAAAAGTCAAAGGGCCGGATACCGTCATAGCCTGGCTGAACGGCGTGCAGGTCCGCGAGACGCTCGCGCAGGCCTGGGCCGACCGCGGCTCGTTGCAGGGAACAGAGTCTGTCATTACGCCGGACGGCGAATGGCTGGGCAACGGCTGGGTGCGCATCGCCCGTGGCCGGGCAGAGCACGACAGCATGCTGGCCCGCGAAAAAATGATCGGGCTGCTGCAGAAGGAAATTAAAAAGCTGTCGAAAGAAGCGGTGGCCCTGTCGGATAAAATTGAACAATCGCGTGGCACGGTCGAAGCGCAGGAGCAACAGATCCAGGCTTCGAGCGCCGAACTCAACACGGTCCACCGCAAACGCAACGAAGTGGATGGCAGGCTGGAAAGCCGCCAGTCGAGTATCCGGCACATGGCGGGCCGGCAGGACAGTGTCAGCGAGGAAAGCGATCAGCTGAAGCAACAGGTCAGGGAGGACGAAACGACAGTCCGCAAGGCGCGGGGCAAGCTGGAAGGCCTGCTGGCAGGCATGACGGAACTGAAGGAAGAGCGTGAGGGCCTGGATGCCCAGCGCAGCGAACTGATGGCCCGGCGGGACGCTGCCCGCGGCGGCCTGGGCGCTGCCCGCGATCAGCGACATGACCTGGCGCTCAAGGCCGAGTCACGCCGGGCCAGCCTCGACTCCCTGCGCCAGTCCCTGGAACGCATGGACACGCAGATGAGCCAGTTACAACAACGCTACCTGAGTCTCAGTGAGCGGTTGGCGAAAGAAGAGAAGCCCGAAACCCTGCATGCCGGTGAAATGGACGCACTGCTCAAGCGGCGGGTCGAAACCGAAACCCGGCTGGCGGAGGCCCGGGCCCACCTGCAGGCGCTGGAGAACGAATACCGGGAAAAGGATGCTGAACGGCAGAAAGCCATTCAACAGTCCGACGAGATCCGCCAGGACCTGGAACGGGCCCGGCTGAAACAGCAGGAACTGGAGCTTGGAGCACGATCAATCCAGCGGCAGGTGGAAGAGCTGGGTGGAAATGTTGAAGAGCTCGCAACAGATTTGCCCGAGGACGCTGAAACCGGTGACTGGGAAGCAACCCTTCAGCGGCTGCAGGACCAGATTACCCGGCTGGAACCCGTTAACCTGGCGGCGATCCAGGAGTTCGAGGAGGAACAGAAGCGCAAGGAATATCTTGATCAGCAAAACGATGATCTGTGCTCCGCCCTGACCACGCTGGAAAACGCGATTGCCAAGATTGATCGCAAGACACGGACCCGGTTCAAGGAAACGTTCGAGCGTGTCAACAAGGGCGTGCAGGAGCTGTTCCCCCGCTTGTTCGGCGGTGGCCATGCTTACCTGGAGCTGACCGGCGAAGACCTGCTGACCACCGGGGTCAGTATCATGGCGCAGCCTCCGGGCAAGCGCATCAGCAGCCTGCACCTGTTGTCGGGCGGTGAAAAAGCGCTGACCGCCGTTTCTTTCGTGTTTTCTATATTCCGGCTGAACCCGGCCCCGTTCTGCCTGCTCGACGAGGTGGATGCCCCGCTGGACGACGCCAACGTGGTCCGATTCTCCAGCATGGTGAAGGAAATGTCGGACTCCGTTCAGTTCATCATCGTGACGCACAACAAGATCACCATGGAGATGGCGTACCAGATGAGTGGTGTTACGATGAGAGAGCCGGGTGTCTCGCGCCTGGTGCAGGTGGACATAGACGAAGCGGCCAGGCTGGCGGCGAGCTGATCAAAGGACCCTGAGAGGACGACCGTGGAAACATCAACACTTCGCTGGATACTGATCATTATCGGAGTCGTTATCGTGGCATCGATATTTCTTTTTGGTAACCCCGAGAAGAAGCGAAAACCCAAGGCATCGCGCAAGGTCAATAAAGACAGTGCACAGCGCCTGGAGCCCACGCTGGATGGCAGCGCGGCGGAAAGTGCAGCCCGTGAACTCGAAATGGAAGGGGAAACGGCCGGTGCAGACCTGCCGGGACAGGGTGAACTGGATATTGGCAAAGAGCCGCCAGCTACAGCCAGGCCCGAACCCACTCCGAGAAAGCCCTCAGGTCCGCCACCGGACAAGATTGTGACGTTGTTCCTGCTGGCCGCCGACAACCACGTGATCAATGGCGCGGAACTGCTGCAAGCCACGGTGCACACGGGGATGCAATTCGGCGACATGAACATCTTCCATCGCCTGCCCGAAGGTTCTGAAAAACCGATCTTCAGCATGGCGAACGCGGCCAAGCCCGGATATTTCGAGCGGGACGAGTGGAATACCTTCGAGACGTCGGGCGTTGTGCTGTTCCTGACACTGCCTGCGCCGGTGAATGCACTGGATGCCTGGGATGCAATGCTGGCGACAGGGCGGCGCATGGCGGAAATCCTGCATGCCGAACTGCTGGACGAGGAGCGCAAACCTTTCACCCGCCAGCGGGAAGCCGAGGTTCGCGAGGAAATGAGAAATTACGAACGCCAGCAGTCCTGACCAGGACCGGCAACCTGAAACGCGCATGAACAGGGCGGAAGCGGAAATACGGATCAGCGAACTGCGTTCCGAAATCACACTGCACGATTACCGCTACTACGTCGAGGATGCCCCCACGATTCCCGATGCAGAGTACGATCGCCTGCTGCGCGAACTGCAGGCGCTGGAGACGGAGTTTCCCGACCTGGTCACCCCCGAGTCACCCACCCAGCGGGTCGGCGGAGAGCCGATGGAGGGTTTCGCCACCGTGCGTCACCAAACTCCCATGCTATCGCTGGCAAACGCGTT